>NZ_JANZKW010000004.1:300000-406271 GCF_027257935.1 Chitinimonas sp. BJYL2
AAAGATCATCCAGCCCCAACGGGGCGATGAGCTGCAGCGCATCGTCCGCATCCAGCCAGACACCCACCGCGGTGGCGGTTTCCGGCCAACGCGCCATACCATCGGCCAGACTCGCGCAAGGGGCTATCGACTCACCAAACACATCGGCATACCACAGATGCACCTGAGCCTGATTCACGGGTTCCCAGGTGTAATCAGGCGCGAGTTCCTGCAGCTTGGCGGAGACTTCCATCTCCAGCACGGCCTCGTCCTCACGGTCATCAAAGTACAGCAGGTCAATATCGGCGCCACTGTATTGCGTGGTATCCCGATCATGAGCGCGCTCCCACACAAGATTGCGTACCGCGCCGGCAGCGATGCACCAATGGGGTAAATCCAGTGTCCGTGCAGCACGCAGGGCAGCCATCAACCATGGGGTTGCAGCGATCTGGTCGCGCAGTATCGTCGCGTGCGCGCCAGTGGGACTATCGCGGTCTGCCACGCTCAGCTCACCCTGGCCTGCATGATGAATGGCGGACCAAACAAGAAGGAGGCGCTCTGAATCAGTCCGCGCTCGACCACATAGATGCACACCAGCTCCACCCTGCCTATGCCCTCCGGCAGATTGCGGGTAACGTCTTCGTGATCGATCACTACATTGCCCATCACGCTGCGCTTGATCAGCTTGGCATGCAGGTCTGGCTCGGCGAAGCGGGTCTGAATGCGTGCGCGCATTTCGGCATGGCCATTCGCCAACAACTTGTCCGGATGTTCGTACTGTTTTGCATCGGGCGCGTAGGTGGCTAGCCAGGCTTCGACATTGCGGGCGTTGTAGGCATCAAGTTGACGCTGCACAACGATTTCGGGAGACGTCCACTCGGACATGCGGTTTCCTTGCAGCAGCGCCACCAATCAGGGTTTGGCGCGGTTGACCTTGTCAGCCCAGTCGCCCTCAGGCTCACGGTGCTGGCGCATGGCATCCAGCAAAGTATCAGGCGTGTCGGCGACGATCAGCAGATCCAGATGGCCTGGGCGGATAAAGCCCTCGGCCTCGGCATGGCGTATCCAGGCCAGCAGCGGGTCGAAGAACCCCGCCACATTGAGCAGACCCACCGGCTTCTTGTGGATATGCAGCTGGGCCCAGGTGAGGATTTCGAACAGTTCGTCGGCTGTGCCAAATCCACCGGGCATGGCGATGAAGCCATCAGCACGTTCGGCCATCAGCGCCTTGCGTGTATGCATGCTGTCGACTTCGATCAGCTCCGTGCTATCCGGATGCGCCAGCTCTTTCTCGACCATGAATGAGGGAATCACACCCACCGTCTCGCCGCCAGCATCAAGTACGGCATCGGCAATCGTACCCATCAAGCCCACATGGCCGCCGCCCCATACCAGCGTCAGTTGCTGGCGTGCCAGCTCATGGCCCAGCGCCTGGGCGGTCTCACGGTAAACATCGCGCTTGCCATAGGACGAGCCACAGAACACACACACCGATTGCATCAGAAACGCTCCACCAGATGCTGGCGATTTTCCGGCGCGGCAAAGGGCTCGGGCCAGAACTCGCGCTGGAAACAGATTTTCCCCTTGCGCACGGTACTGAAGGTAATGGCCCTGCCCTGCTGGACGCCATCGGTCACCGAGACATCGGTCACCACCTCATCCCCTGCGCAGACCAGCTGATTGAGGGTGAACTGCCAGCGGCCGTGCGCCGGATACTCGCTGTTCATGCGCGCAAAATTCCTTGCACCGCGGATGCGCTCGCCCGATTGCGGCCATTCGAGCACGTAATCGTCGGCAAGCAACGCCGCCGCGTGGGCAAAATCGTTGCTTTGCATGCGCTGCCAGAACTCGGTCAGCAGCTCGGCCGCGCTGTTCATCAGAGGACGGCCGTCGGGTAGGAACCCAGCACTTTCACAAAGGCCGCCCGATCCCGCAGGGCATCGAGCATGGTCAGGATGCGCTGCTCGCTCGCGTGGCCTTCGATATCCACAAAGAACACGTATTCCCACAGCCCGGTCCGCGAGGGACGCGATTCGAACTTGGTCATCGAGACACCATGTTCGGCCAGTGGGCTCAGCAGCTGGTGCACGGCACCGGCGCGGTTCTGCGCCGACATGACGAGGCTCGTCTTGTCTCGGCCCGAGGCCGTGGTGTCGTGGTAACCGAGCACCAGAAAGCGCGTGGTGTTGTTCGGTTCGTCTTCAATATTGGCCGCGAGCTTGATCATGCCGAAGCGCTCGGCCGCTGCATCGCCGGCAATCGCCGCGCAGCTTGGGTCCAAGCTCGCCAGGCGCGCGGCCTCGGCATTGCTGGATACCGATACGCGCTCGACCTCGGCAGGCAGATTCTTGTTCAGCCACTCGTGGCACTGCGCCAAGCTCTGCGCATGCGAATAGACGCGGCGGATGCCGTCGAAACTGGCCTCTTTGCGCAGCAGATGATGATGGATGCGCAGGACGACTTCGCCACACACCTTGAGCGGGGTGTTGACCATCAGGTCCAGCGTGCGTCCCACTGCGCCCTCGGTGGAGTTCTCGACGGGTGCCACCACATAATCGGCGGCACGCGCTTCTACCGTGCGGAAAGCCTCGTCGATGCTGGCACAGGCTTGGGTCACCGCCGCATGGCCAAAATGCTTGATGGCGGCAGATTGGCTGAAGGTGCCCTCGGGCCCCAGATAGGCAATGGTCAGGGGCCGCTCGATGCTCAGGCAGGCCGACATGATTTCGCGGAACAGCTTCGCAACGGACTCATCTGGCAAGGGGCCGGGATTCTCCGCCTTGATGCGGGCCAGCACCTGCGCCTCACGCTCGGGGCGATAAACGAGACCGCCGCCTTTGAGCTCGCCGATCGAGCGCGCGTGGCCGGCGCGTTCGTTCAGTAGTTGGAGGATTTTCGTATCAAGCGCGTCGATAGCGTCGCGATGGGATTTGAGCAGCTCGTCGGACATGCTGGCCTGGCGTCAGAAGTGGTCTGGGAGGTCCCCCGAAAGGGAGCGTCGAGCATAGCACGGCTGGGGCTGGCGGCTTTATGCCTGCCCACGCTAAGCACCGATCAGAAGCCGCACAGAGCCCACACGTTGGCCACCAGCACCTGTGCATCGGGGCTCAGGTAAGCCGTGAAGACGGTAGCCAGCACGACGGCTGTCAGCAGCCAGGGCAGATAGCGCTTCATCAGGCCGCCACAGGGGCTGCGCGGGCAATCGCGGATTCGCGTATCGGCCAGTTCACCAAGGCCGCAGCGATGCCCAGTACGATCGAGATATACCAGACGATGTCATAGCTGCCCGTGTGGTCGTAAAGCCAGCCACCCAGCCAGACGCCGAGGAAGCTGCCGATCTGGTGCGAGAAGAAAACAAAGCCCGACAACATGCCCAGATGGCGCACACCAAAGATGGTGGCGATCACCCCATTGGTCAGCGGCACGGTCGATAGCCACAGAAAACCGATGGCCGCGGCAAATACCCACACGCTGATCGACGACAGCGGCAAGGCAATGAAGAGGGTAATCGCCAGCGCACGAGAGAGATAGATTCCCGCGAGCAGGTACTTCTTGGTCAGCCGAGCACCCAGCTGGCCGGCCGTATAGGTGCCAAATACATTGAAGAGGCCGATCAAGGCCAAAGCGATGGCGGCCGTGCTGGCCGGCAGTCCCTTGTCGCTCAGGTAAGCCGGCAGGTGCACGCCAATGAACACGACCTGGAAGCCACACACAAAGTAACCTGCCATCAGCATCTGGAAACTCGGGTAGGCAAAGGCCTCGCGCGCCGCGGCGAACACGCTTTGGCCGGATTTGCCGGCATTGCCCACATCGGGTTCGCGCAGGCCGCGCGCAGCCGGGATGATCAGCAGCGACATCACCGCGAGTATCAGCAAGGCCTGGCTCCAACCCACACCGCCGATCAGCTGCTGCTCGATGGGCACCATCAGGAACTGGCCAAAGCTGCCCGCCGCCGAGGCAATGCCCATGGCCTGCGAGCGCTGATTTTCCGGCACGGCCCGGCCAATCACACCAAACACGATGCTGTAGGTGCTGCCCGACAAAGCCAGACCCAGCAGCACGCCGGCCGAGCCCGAGAACAGCAGACCGGTGCTCGACACGGTCATCAGCGCCAGACCCAGCGCATACAGGACCGCGCCCACCACAAGTACACGCATGGCTCCGTAGCGATCCGCCAGCGCACCGGTAAACGGCTGTGCCGCCCCCCAGACCAGATTCTGCAAGCCCAGCGCAAAGGCAAACACCTCGCGGCTCCAGCCGAATTCGGCGGTCATCGGCGGCAGGAAGAAGCCGAAACCGTGGCGTATGCCCATCGACAGCGAGACGATGATGCCGGCACACAGCAGGATATGGCGGGTGGCGGGGGTAAACATGGGCGGGCTCCGCTGAGGGTGCCCTACTGTGCATCGCTGGCGAGGGGAAACCAAGTGACAGTCGCCGCGAAAGCACCGTCACGGTGCCGGAGACAAAGCGGTATCCGGCCCGGCAGGATACGCCGGGCCGGGCTTACGCTTACCAGCTCGGTGCAATGGCCAGGCCGATCACGGTCTCCTGGCTGCCGATATTGCCCAGCAGCGTTGCCGCGCCGGTATTGAGATCGATCAGATACAAGCCAGCCGCGGCCTGCCCCGCCGTCCGGAAGCTAGCAAACGCGGCGTTGTCCTTCCAGCTGATGTCGAAACCCAGCGGCCCCTCGGGTTGCATACCGAGCTTGCCCACGGTAAACAGCTTGCCGGTATTGGGGCCGACAGCGGGCTGCACGCCCTCGCGTGTTCCCTGCGTCACCAGCGCAGCAGCGGCAGTATCGATGGCAAAGTTGGTGGTGCCCGTCTTGCTGACCTTGCTGTAGGTGTATGCGGCACCGGCAATCGACGGCACCTTGCCAGCGGCAGTATCGCTATCGGCATAGGCCAACCGTGCATCCTGCTGCACGCCCTCGGCGGCAGGATCGCCATCAACTTGTGCTCCCGTATCCGGGTGCAGGCGCAAGTTTACCCCCTGATGATTGACGACACGCAGGCGGTCTACCACCGGATTGAAGTCCACGCCCCACTCACCCGCTGCCGGCAGGGTTGCATTGCCCGCCGTCACGGTCGTGGCTTGACCGCTACCCAAATCCACGGTGTAGAGCCGTCCGCTGCTGGCCAGCCCGTAAAGCTTCTCGTTCGTGGAGCGGAAGTCGATACCCAGCAACTGCTCGCCGTTAGCGAGGCCGCTTATGGTCAACGATTGCTCGATCTTGCCCGGCACGCCGGCATTCATGCGCAAGAGCTTGCCGCTCGCAGTCAACGCCCAAGCGGTTTCAGGGCGAGGTGTCTGGGTGGGTACCGTGGCGCAGGCGGTCAGCAGGCCGAGTGCAAGCAAGGGAATGAGTCGGTTCATGGTGCATCCTTTATCGGGGCCGGGTGTAGCGTAGCCTCACGTTAGAACACGGCAACCACCCTTGCCTAACGGTGTTTGCCTGTTTACCCCCGGTTTCGCCCATGAAAAATGCCGCCCAAGGGCGGCATCGTGCGGGCGCTGGAGCGGCAATCAGCCGTGGCTGCGGGCAAATTCCTGCATGAAGCCGGTCAGCGCCTTCACGCCTTCCAGGGGCATGGCGTTGTAAATGCTGGCACGCATGCCGCCGGTGGAGCGGTGGCCCTTGATCTGCAGCAGATTGCGTGCGGCCGCTTCCTTGATGAATGCCTCATCCAGCGCAGGATCGGCCAGACGGAACGGCACGTTCATGCGTGAGCGGAAGGCTTTTTCAACGGGGCTGATATAGAAACCGCCCGAGGTATCAACCGTTTCGTACAGCAAGGCGGCCTTCTCGATATTGCGCTGCTCGATCGCCTTGAGCCCGCCCTGACGCTGAATCCACTTGAACACGAGGCCGGCCACATAAATGGCAAAGGTCGGCGGGGTGTTGTACATCGAATCGCCATCGGCCTGGATCTTGTAGTCCATCATCGTCGGCGTGCCGGGGACGGTCTGACCCAACAGGTCCTCGCGGACGATCACCAGGGTCAGGCCGGCCGGGCCGATATTCTTCTGCGCACCGCCGTAGATCAGGCCGAACTTGCTGATATCGACCGGGCGCGACAGGAAGTTGGACGACATGTCGCAGACCAGCGGCACATCGCCGCTGTCGGGGATGTAGGGGAACTCGACGCCACCCAGGGTCTCGTTCGAGGTGTAGTGCAGGTAGGCGGCATTAGGGTCGCGTTCCCAGCTCTCGAACGCCGGAATGTCGCGGTAGCCCGAGGCTTCGCTGCTGGTGACCAAGCGTGTGTTCGCACAGTACTTGCGCGCTTCCTTCACGGCCAGCTTGGACCAGTGGCCAGTGTCGACAAAATCGATGCTCGTACGGCCACGCACCAGATTCATCGGCACCATCGCAAACTGGGTGGTGGCCCCGCCTTGCAGGAACAGCACCTTGTAGTGCTTGGGAATGCCCAGCACCGAGCGCAGGTCTTCCTCGGCCTCTGCGGCAATCTGCATGAACTCCTTGCCGCGGTGACTCATCTCCATCACCGACATGCCGCTGCCATGCCAGTCGAGCAGTTCCTGCTGCACTTCGAGCAGGACTTCACGGGGCAGAACGGCGGGACCGGCACTGAAATTGAAGACGGGGGACATGCTTGCTCCAGAACTTGGGGGACGATGCTCAGACAGCCACAACAACCATCAGTTTAGCGGGCAGCAACCGTGTAACGGCCATCGCCGCCCGTCTGTCCAACAGGGGTATTACGACAGCAGGAAATGCGCGCGGGCCACGGCCACTGGCTTGGATTCATCCTCCTGCCAGGCCGTCATACGGACATTGGCGACGCGCTTGCCCTGCTTGGTGATATCGCAGCGGGCAAACAGCGATTGCGCCTTGCCAGAGCGCAGGAAATCGAGCGAGAAATCAATCGTGCGCGGCACTTCGGACGATTCGCGGGTGCAGATCAGGTGCAGCAGCGCAGCGTTCTCCAGAAAACCGCCTATCACGCCACCGTGCAGGGCGGGCAAATGGGTATTGCCGATATTGTGTTGGCTGAATGGCAGTTCAAACAGTAGTTGCCCGTCCACCTCTCGAAGCGCTACACCCAGCAGCTTGGCGTAGGGAATCTGCTCGATCAGCGAAGCGTAATCGCCGCTTTCCTTGGCGGCCTGCAGGAATTCCAGTTGCACCATGGTTCAGCCCTCCGCTTTCTTGCTGCCAAGCTGGGCGGCACTGGAATCGCGCATGAAGGTGGCCACGCCGTGGGCGATGGGCTGGTCGTTGCCTTCCTGGTACGCGGTGGCGCGGGTAAAACCGATCTGCCGACCCAGGCGGTAACACTCGGCCGTGCAGTAAACGGGCTCACCCGGCGTGGCGCCACGCAGGTAATCGATACGCAGGTCCAGCGTGGCAATCGCCTCACGTTCAGCCAGCATCGAAAAAACCGATAGCGCGCTGGTCGTATCGATCAATGAGGTGATCACACCACCGTGCAGCACGCCGGTTCGGGCATTACCGACCAGCGCGGTGTTGTACGGCAGTCGCATGGTGGCACGGCCGCGTTCGCCATTGACGAATTCGAGACCGATGGTGGCCGAGTGCGGGATCTGGCAGAACCAGTTGGCCACATCCTCGAACAGTGCCGGATTGAGTACCGGCAGCGGTAGATTTTGCATGTTTCAGGTAGCTCCTGACGGCGCGTGATCGCCACGCGCCGTAGTCAACGATCAAGCCTCGGAAGACTCGCCGGCTGCCTCTCCACTTTCGCCCTCTACGGGGTTTTCTTCATCGTCGCTGTCTTCATCCGAATCCGCGACTTTTTCGATGCCCGACAATGCTTCGCCGGCATCCAGATTGATCAGTCGTACGCCTTGCGCACTGCGACCGGTTTCGCGCACTTCGGCAACCGAGGTGCGGATCAGCACACCGCCCGTGGTGATCAGCATCAGGCCGTCGGTGGTTTGCACCAATGTGGCGGCCACCAGCTTGAAGCCGGTCTTTTCGGTCAGGTCCATCGCGATCACGCCCTGCGTGCCGCGGCTGGTATGACGGAACTCGCTGATCGCGGTGCGCTTGCCGTAGCCGCCATCGCTGGCGGTGAGTACCTGCCAGTCCTCGGAATCGGCCACCACCAGGGAGATCAGCTTCTGATCGTCTGCCAAGGTCATGCCGCGCACACCGCGCGTATCGCGGCCCAGCGGGCGTACATCGGCTTCGTCAAAGCGCACGGCCTTACCGGCGTCGGAGAACAGCATGATCTGATGCTGGCCCGAGGTAATGGCCACGCCGACCAGCTGATCGCCCTCGTCCAACGCGATGGCAATGATGCCAAGCTTGCGCGGGTTGGAGAACGCCGACAGCGAGGTCTTCTTGACCGTACCGCGCTGGGTGGCCATGAACACGTAGTGGTCTTCGGTGAATTCCTTGACCGAGAGGATCGCGTTGATCTTTTCGCCATCCTGTAGCGGCAGCAGGTTGACGATGGGCTTGCCACGGCTGGCACGCCCGCCCTGCGGGACTTCATACACTTTCATCCAGTAAACACGGCCCAGCGAGCTGAAACACAGCACGTAGTCATGCGTATTGGCGACAAACAGGTTGTCGATGAAATCGTCTTCCTTGGTCGCTGTCGCCTGCTTGCCGCGGCCGCCGCGCTTCTGCGCACGGTATTCATCGAGCGGCTGGGCCTTCATGTAACCGCTGTGCGACAGCGTGACCACCATGTCCTGCGGAGTGATCAGGTCTTCAAGGCTGATGTCTTCACCGAAAGGCACGATTTCCGACTTGCGGGCATCGCCGAACTGGGCCTTCAGCTCAGTCATCTCGGTAGTGATGATCTCGGTGATGCGCTCGGGCTTGGCGAGGATGTCGAGCAGGTCGACGATCTTGTCCATGACTTCGCGGTATTCGGCTTCGAGCTTGTCCTGTTCCAGGCCGGTCAGACGTTGCAGGCGCATATCCAGAATCGCCTGGGCCTGCGCGTCAGAGAGACGGTAACCCTGCTTGGTCAGACCGAATTCCTTGCCCAGACCATCGGGCTTGGCCTGATCGGACGAGACTCGCACCAGCAGCTCTTCCACCAGTGAAGAGCGCCAGTCGCGCGACATCAGCGCGGTCTTGGCTTCGGGCGGCGTGGCCGCAGCCTTGATCAGGGCGATGACTTCATCGACGTTGGAAAGCGCAACGGCCAAGCCTTCGAGGATATGGCCACGCTCGCGTGCCTTGCGAAGTTCGAACACGGTGCGGCGCGTCACCACTTCGCGGCGATGGCGCAGGAAGCATTCAAGAATCTGCTTGAGGTTCAACAGGCGCGGCTGGCCGTCGACCAGCGCCACCATGTTCATGCCGAAGCTCGATTGCAGCTCGGTCTGCTTGAACAGCTGGTTCAGCACGACCTCGGGCATTTCGCCGCGCTTGAGTTCGATATAGATACGCATGCCCGACTTGTCGGACTCGTCGCGCAGATCGGAAATGCCATCGATCAGCTTGTTGCGGACCAGATCGGCGATCTTTTCGATCAACGTCTTCTTGTTCACCTGATAAGGCAGCTCATCAACGATGATGGCCTGCTTGTCCTTGCTCACGTCTTCCACATGGGTACGCGCACGCATCACCACGCGGCCACGGCCGGTGCGGTAGCCCTCGCGCACGCCGGCAATGCCGTAAATGATGCCGGCAGTAGGGAAGTCCGGTGCCGGGATCAGATCGATCAGCTCATCGATCGTCATCTCGCTGTTGTGCAGCAGCGCCAGGGCGGCGTCGATGACCTCATTGAGGTTGTGCGGCGGAATATTGGTGGCCATGCCCACCGCGATACCGGTGGAACCGTTGATCAGCAGATTGGGCAGGCGGGTCGGCAGAACCGAGGGTTCGAGTTCCTTGCCATCGTAGTTGGGGACGAAATCGACGGTTTCCTTGTCGATATCGGCCAGCAGCTCGACCGAGATGCGCTCCATCCGGCACTCGGTGTAACGCATGGCAGCCGCGTTATCGCCGTCAATCGAGCCGAAGTTGCCCTGGCCATCGACCAGCGTGTAGCGCAAGGAAAAGTCCTGTGCCATCCGCACCAGCGTGTCGTAAATCGCGCTGTCGCCGTGCGGGTGGTATTTACCCATCACGTCACCGACGATACGGGCACATTTCACATACGAGCGGTTCCAGACGTTGTTGGCCTCGTGCATGGCGAACAGCACACGGCGGTGTACCGGCTTGAGACCATCCCTGACATCGGGCAGTGCGCGGCCCACGATCACGCTCATGGCGTAATCAAGATACGAGCGGCGCATTTCTTCTTCGAGGCTGACCGGGATGGTTTCTTTGGCGAATTGTTGCAAATCGGTCATGTGGGCGGCGTCTGGACTAGGATGTAAGGGAAAATTTTACCATGCGGGATACCCGCACTCCAATTCGCCGCCAAACTTAGCTGGATTGTCATATTCTCCTGATTGCGACGCGTTTGTAGCGTCAAGTAAACTCAACGTTGACGTCGGTTGGTCATTAGCCGTCGCTAAATATCTTTCCCAAACCCATGGAGAATAACTATGCAAAAGATGAAGCGCACTCTCGTTGCCCTCGCGCTTGGTGCAGTGGCGGTAACCGCCGTTGCCGGCAAGGACGGCTACGCCACTGACACCCGCAACCCTGTTGTGCGCAACAACTTCGGCGAATGCTGGCGCACCTCGTCGTGGACCAAGGAAAAGGCCATCGAGGAATGCGATGCCGCCTTGGTGCCCAAGGCCGCCCCGGCCGCAGCACCGGCTGCACCTGCCGCCCCCGCCGAAGCCCCCAAGGCTGCCCCGGTGACCAAGCAGGTCAAGATGGAAACCCTGACCCTCAACGCCGCCGCCCTGTTCGATCTGAACAAGTCCACCCTCAAGGATGAAGGCAAGCAGGCACTGGGTTCGGTGGCTGCCGTGCTGCTGGAGCGCAAGTACGACACCAGCAAGACCCGTATCAATGTAGTGGGCCACACCGATCGCATCGGTAAGGATGCCTACAACCAGAAGCTGTCGGAAGAGCGCGCTGCCTCGGCTCGCGCTTATCTGGTCGAAAAGGGCCTGCCTGACAGCATGATCACCGCAGAAGGCAAGGGCGAAACTGCCCCGGTGACCACCGATGCCGATTGCAAGAAGGTGATGAAGAACCGCAAGAAGCTGGTCGAGTGCTACGCACCGGATCGCCGCGTGGAAGTGGAAATCTACGCAACGGTCGAACAGCAGTAAACGTTTTACCCTCGCTTGAGAGCCCCGCCCCGTGCGGGGCTTTTTCTTGTCTGCTGCCCGCCCCGGTTCAGGGGGTGGACAGGTGCCCATGCTAGACTTGCGGCCAGTTTCCACCCTGCTTTGGCGGTATCCATGCGTGCCCTGCTCTGCCTGTTGGCCAGCTTTTCCGTAACAGCTGGCGGCCTTGATCAGCTCAAGACCTTTCTGGCCCAGACCCGTGCCTTCACAGCCGATTTCCAGCAAACCGTGATGCAAAAGAACGGCAAGCAGGAACAGGCTAGCGGCACGATGGCCATCCTGCGCCCCGGTCGTTTCGACTGGCGCTATATCAAACCCTATGAGCAGCGCGTCGTGGGTGACGGCACCCAACTCTGGGTCTACGACCCTGATCTGAATCAGGTTACCCGCAAGCGGCTGGACCAGGCTTTGGGCGATAGCCCCGCCGCGCTGCTGGCAGGCAGCAACGAACTCGACAAGCGCTACAAACTCAGCGAAGCCGGCAGCCGCGACGGCCTGGAGTGGATCGACGCCGCGCCCCGCAACCGCGATAGCGGCTTCGACAAGGTCCGCATCGGCCTCAAGGACAACCAACCCATGGCCATGGAGCTAGCGGACAGCTTTGGTCAGACCACCGCGATTCGCTTCAGCAATGTGAATCGCAGCCCGAAATTGGGTGATGACCGCTTCCGGTTTGTGCCGCCCAAGGGGGCAGATGTAGTCTCCGCCGACTGACAATCCACCATGTCAGACCTGTTTTCCACCGACCCCACGCCCCCGCTCGCCGAAGCCCTGCGCCCCAAGACGCTGGCAGAAGTGGTCGGTCAATCGCACCTGCTTGGCCCCGGCAAGCCGCTGCGGCTTGCGTTCGAATCAGGGCAACCGCACTCGATGATCCTGTGGGGGCCTCCCGGCGTGGGCAAGACCACGCTGGCGCGGCTCGCGGCCGATGCATTCGGCTGGGCCTTCATTGCGCTGTCGGCCGTGTTTTCGGGCGTCAAGGACATCCGCGCGGCCATGGAACAGGCCGAGCAGAACATGGCGATGGGCAAACGCACGCTGTTGTTCGTCGATGAAATCCATCGCTTCAACAAAGCACAGCAGGATGCACTGCTGCCCTATGTGGAATCTGGCCTCGTCACCTTCATCGGCGCCACCACCGAGAACCCCTCGTTCGAAGTCAATGCCGCGCTGCTCTCACGGGCCCAGGTCTATGTCCTCAAATCATTGACTGAAGCCGAACTGCGCCAGTTGTTCGAGCGCGCACGCGAAGTCAGTCTGGCCGATCTGCAGTTTGCCGATACCGCGCTTGATACGCTGATCGGCTATGCCGATGGCGATGCACGGCGCTTCCTGAACCTGCTCGAACAGGCACGCTCGGCAGCACAGGCTGCCAAGACCGTGACCATTGATGCCGATTTCGTCCAGAACGCACTCACGCTCAACAGCCGCCGCTTCGACAAAGGCGGCGATGCGTTCTACGACCAGATTTCAGCCCTGCACAAATCGGTACGCGGCTCCAACCCGGACGGTGCGCTGTACTGGCTGTGCCGCATGCTAGATGGCGGTGCCGACCCACGCTACCTTGCCCGGCGCATCGTGCGCATGGCCTGGGAAGACATCGGTCTGGCCGACCCGCGCGCCATGCAGATCTGCAATGACGCAGCCGGCACCTACGAGCGCCTCGGCTCACCCGAGGGCGAGCTGGCGCTGGCCCAGGCGGTGATCTATCTGGCCGTTGCCCCCAAGAGCAACGCGGGCTACATGGCCTACAAACAGGCGGCTGCCTTTGTGAAGCAGGATCAATCGCGCCCTGTGCCCGAACATCTGCGCAATGCCCCCACCAAGCTGATGAAGGATTTGGGTTACGGCGCCAACTACCGCTACGCCCATGACGAAGCCGATGGCTACGCGGCTGGCGAGCGCTATCTGCCCGATGGCATGGCCGACCCGCACTGGTACCAGCCGGTGCCGCGCGGGCTGGAGGCCAAGATTGCCGAGAAGCTGGCCCATCTTCGCGAACGCGACGAGGCCAGCCGAAAAACGTGATGGCGTATGGGCTCGGTGTCAGCCGCGCAGAAACGCCACCGTCTGCGCCACCACATGGTCGTCCTTGAGGATGCGCTTATGGCCCAGACCCGCCGTGCTGATCAATCGCGCGCCTGGCCAGGCGGCGGCAATGCTCTCGCCCATGGCGTGGGGAATTTCTCGGTCCTGATGATCATGCATCACCAGCGCCGGCGTACGCAGGCTCGGCGCCAGATTCAGCGAATTGATCTCGTCCCAGCGCACGCCAATGCGCCACTCCAGGCGCTGCTGCAGCGCCAGCCTGACCTTTTCGCTCAGACCCAGCATGCGGGCCACGATGCGTGAATAAAGACCAAGATCGCCATTGGGCGCGACGAGCACCGCGCGCTGCACCGGCACACCTTGCGATAGTGCCTTGATCAGCACCCCACCACCCATCGAATGCGCGACTACACCATGCACCGGGCCAATCTCCCGGATCAGGCGTTCAAACGCATTGAGCGCATGCAGCACCGAAGAGCGGCGGCCCGCACTATGGCCGTGGCCTGGCAAATCCAGCGCATGCACTTGATAGCCCGCCTCCAGCAAAGGCTGGATGAACGGCCCCAGCTGGGTCGCACGGCCACCCCAGCCATGTAGCAGCACGACCTTGGGCAAGCCATCATCGCCCCAGCGATAGGTCTGAACATGCTGGAAGTTCCAGTCGGCGACCGGCAAACCCACCGTATACAGGCTGCCCCGCTGCGCACTGGCCAACCACGCGCGCTCGGCCTCCGGCCAGTCGTGCCGTTCTGGCGTCAGGAAACGGCGCTCCAGCCAATCGAGCAGCAGGCTGGGAGCGACGCGCCCCAGTAAAGGCAGGGCCAGATGACGCAGGCCTTGCAGGGCAATTAAACGAACGTTCGTGCTATTTTTGAACGATAGAGTGGCTTGCATAGTGATGCTCCTGGCGAAGTCAGATCAAGGGAGGGCGTGCCCCAGCCGGGGCGGATTGGCGATCAGGCGTTCCAGCCCGACGACAGCCCGCTCACCAAACTGCAGATCATTGAGCAGGCGATAATTGTGATGGCCCGACAGGATCAGGCCAAAAATCTCGAAAGCAGCTTGGTCGGTATCGGTGTCGGCCGGCAATTCGCCCGCCTCCATCGCCAACTGCACCGACTTGGCCAGCGAGGCGAGCCACTGGCGCTGGGTATCGGCCAGAAAGTCGCGGATCGGGCCGGGTCGATCATCAAACTCGGCCGCGGCGGACAACACCGGACATCCGCCCTCTTGCTGCTGTGCCAGACCCCAGTCGATCCAGCCGCGGAACAGTGCGCGCAAGCGCGCCAGTCCGCGCGGTGCCTGGAAGGCCTTGCGGGCCACCTCATTGTTGAACTGTGCCAGCGTGGCATCCAGAATCGCCAGCTGCAGCGTTTCCTTGGCACCAAAGTGGGCAAACAGCCCGCTCTTGGACATGCCGGCGCGATCCGCCAGCTCACCGATCGACACCGCACCCAGCCCCAGCTCGCGGGCCAGTGCAATGCCGGCAACGAGGATGGAGTCGCGGGTGAGATCGCCTTTGGATCGGGCCATGATGTCGCTGAATGACAAGGGTTGTGATCGATGGCTGCATTTTTAGCACGACCGTTCGTTTTATTCCACTGCCGTTTGTCGCCCGCGCCCATAACGCAAGTCGTACTGGGCTAGCGCGCCCGGCGCGGATAAAATCGGACCTGAATCGATCTATCTCCCCACAAGGCTTGTCATGCTAGATATCAACCTGCTGCGCAATGATCTCGACGGCGTCGCTGCCCGTCTCGCTGCGCGCGGCTTCCAACTCGACACCGCCGCTTTTGCCGCACTCGAACACGAGCGCAAATCGCTGCAAACCCGCACGCAAGATCTCCAAGCCGAACGCAATGCCAAGTCCAAGGCCATTGGCCAGGCCAAGGCCAAGGGTGAAGACGTTGCCCCCATCATGGCCAGCGTGTCGCATCTGGGTGATGAACTGAAAGCTGCAGAAGCTAATCTGGCCGCGCTGCAAGACAAGATCAACGACTTGCTGCTGTTCATCCCCAACCTGCCGCATGAATCGGTACCGCAAGGCAAGGATGAGAGCGGCAATGTGGAACTGCATCGCTGGGGCACGCCGCGCAGCTTCGACTTTGAGGTCAAGGACCACGTCGATATCGGCGGCCCGCTGGGCCTGGATTTCGAAACCGGCGCCAAGCTCTCGGGCGCACGCTTCACCGTGCTCAAGGGCCAGATTGCCCGCCTGCACCGCGCCCTCGCCCAGTTCATGATCGATACGCAAACCGGTGAGCACGGCTACACCGAGTGCTACACGCCATACATCGTGAACCCCGAGGTACTGTTCGGCACCGGCCAGCTACCCAAGTTTGCCGAGGACATGTTCCGCGTCGAGCGGGGTGGTGAAGACGGCCAGACCCAGTATCTGATTTCCACTTCGGAAATCTCGCTGACCAACACGGTGCGCGACACGCTCCTCAAAGCCGATGAGCTGCCGATCAAACTGACCGCCCACTCGCCCTGCTTCCGCTCAGAAGCCGGCAGCTACGGCCGCGACACACGCGGCATGATCCGTCAGCATCAGTTCGACAAGGTCGAAATGGTGCAGATTGTGGCGCCTGAAAAGAGCTTCGAGGCGCTCGAAGAAATGCGTCAGCACGCCGAAAACGTGCTGCAGAAGCTCGGTCTGCCCTACCGCGTAGTCACGCTGTGCACGGGCGATATGGGCTTCACCGCCGCCAAGACTTATGACCTTGAAGTATGGCTGCCTGCGCAGAACACCTACCGCGAGATCAGCTCGGTCTCCAACTGCGAAGCTTTCCAGGCCCGACGCATGCAGACACGTGTCAAGAACGAAGCCGGCAAGAACGAGCTGGTGCACACGCTCAACGGTTCCGGTCTGGCTGTGGGCCGCACGCTGGTGGCGGTACTGGAGAACTACCAGAACGCTGATGGTACGGTCACCGTACCCGAAGCACTGGTGCCTTACATGGGCGGCCTGCGCAAGTTGGGCTAAGCCGCTAGCCCGCGGGGTGCAATCAGCGCAGCGCATTGCACCAGTTAACGGGAATCCGTCTGACCAAGTTGCCACGCGGCACTGATTGCACCCTACGATGCGGGCACAGATGGCCGCCCGGCTTGCCTTGAGCCGCTCCGCTGATACCGGAGCGGCTTTTGTTTGGATTCAGCACCAGAAAGCACCCATGCTCGCCCTCGCAGAACGGCTGCAACAGGTTGGCCGACCCTTTAGCAAGCTGCTGCTGAGCGATACCTTGACGGTGCTGGCCCTGATGGTGGGCCAGGTTGCCCTGCCCTGGTGGATCGTGCAGCAAGGCGGCGCGGCAGACTTGGCGCAATACGCCATTGTGACCGGGCTTTCGGCATGCATTGCCATGCCGCTGTTGTCACCACTGGGCGACCGCTATCCCAAGAACCGGTTGATCATGGCCGGACTGCTGGTAATGAGCCTGGCAGCCGTGCTGACCACGCTGCTATCCGCCTATGGGCACTACCAGCTCATGCTGATCATGCTCGCCGGGGTGATGCAGATGATCGCGCTGGCCATCATCACGCCCGCCATCAACAGCATCAGCACCGAACTGGTCGCGGCAGAGCATCTCTCAACGGCAATGGGTTTGCAGAAGTCAGCGCAGTCACTGGGCAGGCTGCTCGGACCGGCGCTGGCTGGCATCTCGCTGGCCATCACCAGCATTCCGTGGACGCTTGCACTGCATGGCGTATTGCTGCTGGTAGCCGCACAGCAGGCCATGCGGATTCCGGCCTTGGCCGTTGAAGCGCAGCACGGGTACAGCCTGCTGCGCTGGCGAATCGACCTGTGGGCCGGCTTGCGAGCGAGCTGGCAGATCCCGCTGGAGCGATATTGGACCCTGACCAACTTTGCCTCATGGATCTTTCTGGGGCCTGCCATCGGCATGCTGGTGCCGATCAAGGTGCATGCCATGGGCTTGTCCGGCACTTGGCTCGCCAGTTGCGAGGCCGCCTTGTCGGCAGGCATGCTGCTGGGCGCCTTTGGCGCAACGGACCGGCTTGCCAGCCACTTCAGCCGCTTCCATCTGCGTGTCGGCGCCGGCGTTAGCCAGGGACTGGCTCTCGCCCTAGCCGGGTTGGCGCAGGAAGCCTGGCTCTTGCTGCCGGCATTCTTCCTCTGCGGTCTTGCCAACTCGGTACTTATCCTATCGGGCATGACTCACCGCATGCTGGCACGCCCGCAGGCATTCCGTGGCCGCATGTCGGCCGTGGCCATCATGAGCGGCCAGATTGCCGGCAGCATCGGCCCTGCCTTGGCAGGGCTGGCACTGACGCACTATGCGGTATCCATGGTCTACATGAGTTTCGGACTGATTGGTGCCGCGATTGCGACCTCGCTGGCACTGGTGCCGGGCTTCAAGCATTTCATGGCGCTGGGCCATGACGAAGTCAGCGACTGGTATGGCCGCCATCATCCTGCTGCATTTACCAGTGCCACCCTAGGCAATCCGACTGCGGATTCGCGCTCAGCCTGAGTCGCCAAGCACAACAAAAAAGCGACCCTCTGGTCGCTTTTTTGTTGTGGATACCACCGGACAACTTAATCCGGTTGGTAAGCGTAAGGCTTGGTTTTGACCTTGACGGCCTCAGCCTGCTTCTGGAAATCACGGTCCACCTGCTTGTCCCACAACAGCGCACGGCCTTCGATCTGGCCTTGGGCAATCTCGGGGTTCTTGTCGAGCAGGTCGCGAATGAACTGGGTCGTTTCGGAAACGTAAGTCGTGTCTTTGAACAGCAGCGGCATGGTGATACTCCAGCAGTGACGGCTAGCCGCCATTATACGCCTGCCCGGCATGAAAAAGACCGGGCGTGGTGCCCGGCCTTCTCTTGCTGCATGGATGACGAGATCAGACGCGCTCAACACACAGCGCCACGCCCATGCCACCGCCGATGCACAGCGTAGCCAGACCGCGCTTGGCATCCCGGCGAGCCAGTTCGTGCAGCAGCGTGACCAGCACGCGGCAGCCCGAGGCACCGATCGGATGGCCCAGCGCAATCGCGCCGCCGTTGACGTTGACCTTGTTCCAGTCCCACTTCAGCTCGCGGGCCACGCCCAGTGCCTGGGCAGCAAACGCCTCGTTGGCTTCGATCAGGTCGACTTGATCCAGCGTCCAGCCGGCGCGGGCAAGTGCACGCTGGGTGGCGGGTACCGGGCCCATGCCCATGATGCTGGGCTCGACGCCAGCCGAGGCGTAACCGGCAATGCGGGCCAGCGGCTTCAGACCCAGTGCCTTGGCCTTGTCGGCGCTCATCAGCATCACGGCGGCAGCGCCATCGTTGATGCCCGATGCGTTACCCGCAGTGACCGAGCCTTCCTTATTGAAGGCCGGGCGCAGCTTGGCCAGCGCATCCATCGTGGTGCCGAGCTTGATGTATTCGTCAGTGGCAAAGGCCAGCGGATCACCCTTGCGCTGGGGAATCAGCACCGGAACGATTTCGTCAGCAAATTTGCCGGCCTTTTGGGCAGCTTCGGCCTTGTTCTGCGAGGCCAGTGCCAGCTCGTCCTGTTCCTGACGGCTGATACCGTACTTGGCGGCGATATTCTCGGCGGTCACGCCCATGTGGTACTGGTTGTAAACATCAGTCAGGCCATCGGCCACCATGCTGTCGACCAGCGTGCCATTGCCCATGCGGATACCGTCGCGGCTATTCAGCAGCAAGTGCGGAGCCAGGTTCATGTTTTCCTGGCCGCCGGCGATGACGATATCGTTATCGCCCGACAGGATCGATTGCACGGCCAGATGCGTGGCCTTGAGGCCCGAACCGCAGACCTGATTGATGGTCAGTGCCGGCACATGCACCGGAATACCGGCCTTGATCAGCGCCTGACGTGCCGGATTCTGGCCCAGACCGGCCTGCAGCACGTTACCCAGAATTACTTCGCTGATCTGATCGGGGGCCACGCCGGTTTTTTCCAGCAGCGCCTTGATGACGGTCGCACCCAGATCCGGGGCGGACACCTTGGCCAGACTGCCGCCGAAGGAACCGATGGCGGTGCGCTGGGCTGCAACGATGACGACTTCAGACATGCTCAATCTCCTGCTTCGCTTGGGGGGAGTGCCCCCGCCTTGGCGACGGGGACGCATAGTGGTTGGCAGCGAACCTGCGGCTCAGTCTGCCTTGGCTTTTACATAACGGCCAGGCGCGGGTTCGATCGCCTTGTATTTGGTGTTGCCGGGCTTCTTGGGCGCGGCAATCAGCTTGCCCGACTTGGGCGCCAGCCAGTTGTCCCAATCCTGCCACCAGCTGCCAGGTCGGCTTTCGGCGCCCGCCAGCCAGCTGTCAGCATCGGCGGGCAGCGCGTCGCTGACCCAGTAATTGCGCTTGTTGCTGGTCACCGGATTGATCGAGCCGGCGATATGACCCGAGGCACCGAGTACAAAACGCAGGTTCTTGCTGCCCAGCAGCTGGGTGCCGCGGTAAGCCGAAGTCCACGGCACGATATGGTCCTCGCGCGCGGCAAAGATGTAGATCGGCCAATCGTAGGTGGACACATCCACCGGCACGTCGCAGACCTTCATCGCACCCTGCTTGGCTAGGTTGTTCTCCAGATACATATTGCGCAGGAAGAACGTGTGCATGGGCAAAGGCAGGTTGGCCGAATCGTTGTTCCAGTACAGCAGGTCGAACGGCGGCGGCGTCTTGCCCTTGAGGTAGTTGTTGACCACGTAATTCCAGATCAGGTCATTGGCGCGCAGCATGGCGAAGGCACGGGCCAACTCCTTGCCCGAGATCACACCGCCTTCGGCAATCTTGGCCTCGCGGCTTTCCACCACGCCACGGTCGACAAACTGTTTGATATCGCCGGGCTCGGTATGGTCGATCAGCGAGGTCATGAAGGTAACGCTCTCGAACCAATCGAGCTTGCGCGCCTTCATCACTGCCAGCGAGGTCGCCAGGATCACGCCGCCGATGCAGAAGCCCAGCACATTGATCTTGTCCTGCTTGCTGATCTCGCGCACCACTTCGGCCGCCTTGATCACGCCATGCTCGACGTAATCATCCCAGGTGGTCTTGCCCAGTTCAGGCGTGATGCTGCGCCAGGACACCATGAACACCGTGTAACCTTGGGCGACGAAGTGGCGCACCATCGAGTTATCGGGCTGCAGATCCATCAGGTAGTACTTGTTCACCGAAGGCGGCACGAACAGGATCGGGCGCTCGTAGACCTGAGCCGTGGTGGGGGTGTACTGGATCAGCTGGAACAGCGGGCTTTCGAACACCACCGTGCCGGGCGTGACGGCCAGGTTTTCGCCCACGGCGAACTTGGACTCGTCGGTCATGGAGATATGGCCCTTGGCCAAGTCTTCCGAAAGCTTCTTCATGCCCTCGGCCAGACTCTCGCCGCGGGTTTCCAGTGCCAGCTTGATGACCTCGGGATTCGTCATCGCGAAGTTGGCGGGCGACATCGCGTCGATAAACTGCTTGGTGTAGAAGCCCACTTTCTCGCGCGTGGCCTCATCCATGGGCACGCCATCCACTACCTCGTTCAGCCACTTGGCCGACAGCGTATAGCTCTGGCGCAGATAGTCGTAGAACGGGTACTCGCTCCATTCTGGTGCGATGAAGCGGCGATCGCCCTTGGGTGGCTCGAAAGCGGGCTTCTCGGCCGCACCGAGCAAGCCGGTCCACAACCCCAGCTGCTGCTGATACAGATCGCGCTGGAGACCCATGAGATTCTGGGCATTGCCCGCGAGCCCCTGCATAAAGCGGGCATAGGTATCGGCAGGCGATTGCGCCGGGGCATTGCCCAGACCGCCCACAAAACTCTGGAACAAACTGCGCTGCGCGTCAGTCATCGATTGCATGAAGGTTTGAAACGAAGCGGTTTCGGTGCCGGCTTGCGGTTCTGCACTGGGTTGGCTCAACTGTGTCTCCTAGTCGATCCGTTGTTATGAGGCTAAGGGTGTCGACGCTTTGTTGCGATGCAGCAATCGCCACATTGTAGGCTCCCCCGAGTCGAGCGCACAAGCCTTTCCAAGTCTTTGCTCTAGAAAGAAAAAAACCGGGTCTGCCGGGCGGGTTTGCTAACATCCGACGCCTTGCCTGACATAAACGCTTGCATGGTTTGCCATGTGTCTTTAGATTCGTGATGAGATGTCATGGCTTAACTCATGATTTTCATGGATTTTAAGTAAATGCTTATGTATCATCGGCTTATCGCTTCATCGTACAACGGAGACGTTGCATGAGTTTCCGCCTCTCTACACTGCTTGCCTGCGTGGTCAGCCTTTCGCTGTCCCTGCTTCCGCTTGATGCGGAGGCGGCTTCCGCTTCGTCACAAAAACGGACCAGCGTAAAGTCGGGCAAAGCACGTGTTGTCAAGGTTTCCAGCAAGTCCCGCAAGCAGGTACGCAAGCCCGTCAAACGCGTGAAGCTCTCGTACAAGCGGCAAAAGGCCGGCTACAAGCGCGTCATGGCTTATCAGCCGCAATTGGCTAATCCCATCAATGGCCTTGCGCTTTACTCGAGCTCGGCACTGGTGGTCAATGCCGTGTCGGGTGAGCGTATTTTCGAGAAGAACAGCCAGGTTGTTGCGCCTATCGCATCCATCACCAAGCTGATGACCTCGATCGTCGTGCTCGATATGCACCTGCCGCTGCATGAACCGATCACGATCACCGAAGACGACGTCGATACCCTCAAGAATTCCAGCTCACGCCTGATGGTGGGCACCACGCTCACACGCGGCGAAATGTTGCATCTGGCACTGATGGCGTCGGAAAACCGTGCCGCGCACGCGCTGGCCCGTACCGCACCAGGCGGGCTGGATGCGTTTATTGCCCGCATGAACCGCACCGCCATCTCGCTGGGCATGCAGCGTTCGCACTTTGTGGACCCGACCGGGCTCAATAGCGCCAATGTCTCGACCGCCGAAGACCTGATCCGCCTAGTGCAATCGGCGCATCATTACCCCGAGATCCGCTCGCTCTCCACCAGCGAAGCCTACAGCTTCTATTCGAATGTGAATGGCCGTCCTTACGAGTTCCGCAATACCAACCCCTTGGTGAAAAGCGAGAACTGGCAGATCGGCATTTCCAAGACCGGCTACATCTCCGAAGCCGGCAAGTGCTTGGTCATGCACGCCACCATCAACGACACGCCTGTGGTGATCGTGTTGCTGGACTCCGCAGGCAAGTTGACCCGGATCGGCGATGCCAACCGGATCAAGCGTTGGCTGGAAACCAGCCCCAACGCCATATTGCGTGCCGGCTGAGGCTCTGCATCGCTCCCACCAACGCCCGCGCCAAGCGGGCGTTTTGTTTTGTCCTCTCCGTACTGATACGCCAATAAATCAGTCGCTTGCACTTATTAATGAGAATCCTTATTATTCGATAAAGATTCTCATTAGATTACTAAGCATGTACATCTGCATCTGCAACGCCGTTACCGACAAGCAAATCCGCCAAGCCGTGCAAAGCGGCTGCGGCAGCATGCGCGAACTCCGTCTTGAACTGGGCGTGGCGGGCTGTTGCGGCAAGTGCGCACCGGATGCCAAGGCAATACTGCAGGCCACCCAGCATGAGCAGGCAAGCAATCGCTTCCCTAGCTTTACGCTCGTCGCAGCTTGATCTGCATTCCCGTCCGACAACTTGCCAGCGAGATTGCCCAAGCCTAACCTGAACGGGTTGCGGGCCAGGGTCCGCGGGTCCATCCGGCAAGGAGTGATCATGAAGGGCGACAAAAAGGTCATCGCATATCTGAACGCGGCGCTCAAGAACGAGCTGACGGCAATCAACCAGTATTTCCTGCATGCCCGCATGTTCAAGAACTGGGGCTTCAAGGCGCTCAACGAGCACGAGTATCACGAATCCATCGACGAAATGAAGCATGCCGACATGCTGATCGAGCGCATCCTGTTCCTCGAAGGGCTGCCCAATCTGCAGGAGCTTGGCAAGATCTACATCGGTGAGGATGTAAAGGAGGCACTGGAGTGCGACCTGAAGCTCGAACACGAAGCCCTGCCGCCGCTCAAGGAAGCCATCGTGCATTGCGAGAAGGTGCACGATTTTGTCAGCCGCGAACTATTCGAGCACATCCTTGAAAGCGAAGAGGAACACATCGACTGGATCGAGACCCAGTTGGGCTTGATTGAGCGCATCGGCTACCAGAACTACCTGCAGTCGCAGATGGAGAGCGGCAGCTAATCTGCTCACCATTGCTCGCAAATGAAAACGCCGCCGTACTGCCACGGCGGCGTTTTTACTTGTGACGGTATGCTGCGTATCAGGGAAAAGCGATCACGTGATCGATTTCGACGCGGATACCAATACCCTCACCGATGGCATGGTCGTGGTGACTGGGTACCAGGCTCAGCAAGGTATTGCCCGATGGCAGTGCCAGCGTGTAGAGAAACTGGGCGCCACGGAAGGCTTTCTTGACCACGGTGGCATGCAGTGGCGACGCATCATCATGGATGATGTCGTCCGGCCTGAGCAGGACATTGATGGCATCGCCCACGCCACAGCCGGCGGTAGTCAGGCAGGCGCGCTTGCCGAGTTCGAACTCGATTTCACCGGGCGCCACCACCGTGCCGGGCAGGAAGGCACCTTCGCCAATGAAATCGGCCACAAAACGATCCGTCGGCTGGTGATACAGCGCATAGGCAGTATCCCATTGGCGGAGCTGGCCATCCTTGAGTACGCCGATACGGTCCGCCAGTGCGAAGGCTTCGTGCTGATCGTGGGTAACCAGCAGTGCGGTCATTCCCTGAGCCTTCAGGATGTCGCGCACTTCCTGCGATAAGCGCTCACGCAGTTCCACATCAAGGTTCGAGAACGGCTCGTCCAGCAGCAACAGCCGGGGCGACGGGGCCAGGGCCCGAGCCAAGGCGACGCGCTGCTGCTGCCCACCCGAGAGGGCATGGACATAGTCATCGGCATGGCCGGCCAATCCCACAATCTCCAGCAGTTCGGCAACCCGGGCGGCGCGGCGCGGCTTATCCCAGCCATGCAGGCCGAACGCCACATTGCCCGCCACGCTCAGATGGGGAAACAGCGCGTAGTCCTGGAACACCATGCCGATACCGCGTTGCTGCGGTGGCCACTGGTGTGCGGGCGTGGCAATCGTATCGCCATTGAGGTGGATTGCCCCCTCGCGGATCGGTTCAAAACCTGCAATGGCGCGCAAAGCCGTAGTCTTGCCACAGCCAGACGGGCCCAGCAGGCAGCCAATCTCACCCTCGGCCAGCGCCAGTGACAAGCCTTTGAGCACGGCGTGGTCGCGCCCCTGGCGTCCGCCATAGCTCACGCCCACCGAATCGAGTCTGAGCAGGAAGTCGCTCACGATGTCCTTTCTGTTTCACGCGCCAGCAACACCACCGGCACCAATCCGGCCAGCACAATGGCAACGGCAGGCAGGGCTGCCATGTCCCACTGGCCTTCGCTGGTCATCTCGAACACCCGCACGGCCAGCGTGTCCCAGCCGAACGGGCGGGTCATCAGGGTAATGGGCATTTCCTTCATCACATCCACAAACACCATGAGCGCGGCCGTAAACAGCCCGCCGCGCAGCAGGGGCAAATGAATCCGTGCGAGCACGGCACGGCGCCCCAAACCCATTGATGCCGCGGCTTCCTCCTGACTACGCGTAATGCGTTGCATGGCCGCCTGCACGGGCTCGAATGCCACCGCCATGAAGCGCGCCATATAGGCCAGCACCATGGCAAACAGGGTACCTTGCAGGAGGGCGGTGTTGCTGCCAGTCCAGCCAACCGACTTGAGCAGACCCAGCAGCTGTTGGTCGAACCAGACCGTGGGAATGAATACCCCCACCGCCAGCACGGTGCCCGGTATGGCATAACCCAGCGTCGCCAGTCGCGCCACGACCCTGCCCGGCCAGCCCGCCCAGCGCCGCACGGAATAAGCCAGTGCCAAGGCCCCCAGCACCACGACCAGCGAGGAACCTGCCGAGAGCAACAAGGAGCGCCCGACAAATCCGAAGTAACGCGCATCCAGTTGCTCGGCCGCGACCGAACTCGCCCACCACAGCAACTGCCCCAGCGGCACCGCAAATGCAACAGCCAGTACGGCCAGACAGGCCAACACAGCCAGTATGGCGCGCACACCCGTCAGTGGCTGCGGTTTGGCCCGATCACTACGGGTGGTCGCATAGCGCTTGTCACCGCGGATATGCTGCTCCACCAGGGCCAGCACCAGCACCGCTAGCAACAGCAGGGACGCCAGCTGTGATGCGGCGGTCAGGTTGAACAGCCCGAACCAGGCTTTGTAGATGGCGGTAGTAAAGGTGTCGTAGTTGAACATGGCCACGGTGCCGAAATCGGCCAGGCATTCCATCAGAGCCAGACCCAGTCCGCCCGCGATCCAGGGGCGGGCCATCGGCAGCGCTACGCGCCAGAAGCCCTGGCGCCGGCTCAAGCCCAGCGACGCAGCTGCCTCCAGCGCTTTGCGGCCCTGGGTCAGAAAGGCATTGCGGGCCAGCAGATACACGTAGGGATACAGGGCCAGCGTCAGGGTCAGGATCACGCCACCGCGCGAGCGGATGGGTGGCACCCAGTTTGAGCTGCCCAACACCTCGCGCAACCAACCCTGCAGCGGACCAGTGAAGTCATAAAGGCCGATCTGCACAAAGGCCAGCACATAGGCCGGCATGGCCAGCGGCAGCGCCAACAGCCAGGCAAAATAGCGCCGACCGGGGAAGTCATACACCGCCGTCAGCCAAGCCAGCGAAACCCCCAGGGCCAGCGTGCCCGCGGCGACGCCCGCCACCAACCAAGCGGTATTCAGCAGTATCTGTGGCAGCACAAACTCCGCCAGATGCGCCCATACCTCGCCTTGCGGATGCAGCAAGCTGGCCAGCACCACCGCCAAGGGCACCAGCGTAATGGCCCCAATCACACAGGCGAGCAGGCGCTCGTCGAGCCAACGTCGCAACTGGAACAGGCGGGGAGCTAGGGGCTGGGTAGAGATGGCGATGGTCATGGAATGCAAAAGGCCGGCAACCGCAATGATGCGGCCACCGGCCCTGATTCTAACTGAGATGGATCAAGAATCGTTCTTGTACGCGTCTGCGTTATCAAGCCGGGCAAACATCGCTACCCGCTGCAATGCCAGGGCCAACTCGTGCGCCCAGGTACCTACACTCGATCCGGCTCAACGATAACCCGCGCGATCCATCAGTTTCACTGCCGCCGCTTGCAATTCGCCCGCCTTGGCCACGTTCACGTAGTCGTGCTTGAAGCTGCCCCAGGCGGCCACCGTAGCGTCCGGCTTGACCTTGGGATTAACCGGGTATTCCAGATTCTTGTCCGCGTAGAGGTTCTGCGCCTTCTCGCTCGACAACCACTCCAGCAGCTTGATGGCGCCCTTCTCATTCTTGGCATGGCGGGTCACCCCGGCGCCCGAGATGTTCACATGCACACCATTGGTTTTCTGGTTGGGCCAGAACACGGCCAGCGGCAGCGTTGGCTCTTTCTCGATCAGGCGGCCGAAGTAATAGGTATTGGCCAGCCCCACTTCACACTGCCCTGCCGCAATGGCCTTCAGCAGCATGGTGTCATCGGCGAAGGGGTCCGTTGCCAGATTGGCCACCCAGCCACGCACGATTTGCTCAGTCTTGGGTTCGCCCATACGGGCAATCATGGTGGCGACCAGCGACTGGTTGTAGACCTTCTTGCTGGTGCGTAGGCACAGCTTGCCCTTCCACTTCGGATCGGCCAGATCTTCGTAGGTAGACAGCTGGGCCGGCTTGAGCTTGGCCGTGTTGTAGAACATGGTACGCGCCCGGATCGACAGCCCGTACCAGTTGCCTTCTGGGTCACGCAGATGCGCCGGCACATTGGCTTCCAGCGCAGGCGACTTCACCGCCTTGAGCAGACCCAGATTCTCGGCCTGCCACAGGTTGCCCGCATCCACTGTCAACAACACATCGGCCGGCGTGTTGGCGCCTTCGGCCTTCAGGCGTTCCATCAGCGGACCTTCCTTGTCGGTCACGAACTTGACCTGCACGCCGGTTTCCTTGGTGTAGGCATCAAACAGCGGCTTGATCAGCTGTTCGATCCGGGCGGAATACACGGTCACTTCCTCAGCCATGGCAGGCATGGCAGCGGCAAAGGCAGCAGCAATCAGCAAAGGGCGGAACTTCATCGACGGGACTCCGGAATGATGAGGAACAGAACAATCCCGATTCTCACATAAATGAGAACGGTTATCAAAATTAACCCGTTTGTCGTTCAGGCAAAATTTGCGGATAGCGCCCGCAAGGCAGCAGCCTGATGGACTACAATCGCCGCCCTCTACCGCCTCACCGAGTGCCCGACCATGTGGTTCAAGAATCTGCTCGCTTTCCGCATTACCGATACCGCCGCCCTCCCCTTGGACAAGCTCGACGCCGAACTCGCCAAGCGTGCCTTCGTACCGGCCGGCAAGAGTGATCGCCTCGCCGCTGGCTGGATTCCCCCCGCCAGCCATGCGCCCGATCTGCTGGTTTACCCGAGCCAGGGCGCCTACCTGATCGCGCTCAAAACCGAAGAAAAGCTGCTGCCATCGAGCGTGGTCAAGGAAGCCGCTGAAGAGCGCATTGCCGAAATCGAAGACAAGGAACTGCGCAAGATCGGCAAGAAGGAAGCCAAGGAAATCCGCGAACGCATCGCCGAAGAACTGCTACCCCGCGCTTTCAGCCGCTCGCGCGTGGTGCGCGCGCTGATTGACCCGGTAGAGCGCTGGATCTGGGTCGATAGCGCCACGCCCGCCAAAGCAGAGCTGCTAGTGCAGTTCCTGCGCGAAACGCTGGGCACCCTGCCCACCAAGCTGCCGCAAACCCAGCTCGACCCGGTCACGGCCATGAGCACCTGGCTTGAACACAGCCCCCCCGCCAACTTCACGCTCGATGCCGACTGCGTGCTCAAGGCACCGGGTGAAGGCGGCGCACAAGTCACTTGCCGCCGCCATGATCTGAATGCCGAAGAAGTGAAGCTGCATCTGGAAAACGGCAAGCTCGTCACCCAACTGGCACTGAGCTGGGACGACCGCATCTCTTTGATGCTGACCGACAAGCTGCAGCTCAAGCGCATCAACTTCCTTGATCTGCTGCAAGATCAGCTAAAGGAAGCCGACACAGAAGACGCCGGCGCCATGTTCGACGCCAGCCTCACGCTGATGGTGGCCGAGGGCCGCGGTCTGCTGGCGGCGGTGATTGAATCGTTGGGGGGAGAGTTGGGTGAAGTCAGCGCGCCTGCACCGGCACCATTGGCAGCAACCCTGGCTGGCAACGCGACGGATGTGCCTTGGTAAGAGTCTCCACGTAGTCAGAGTACTGCAGGGTGCAATAGGCGGGGCTTAATGCACCCTAGTTGGCTGACGCAGCTTGGCAAGCTGGTAGCAAATACATTACTCGAAGCCCGGCACATACCCTGTGTGCCGGGCTTCCTCGCTTCTACATCCTGTATATAACCCGCAGACGCACGGCCACTGGCTACACTCCAGCTGATCCCAACCGGAGAACCGCCATGCTGCGCCCTACCCTGATCGCACTGAGCCTGCTCGCCACCGGCGCGACCCAAGCCGCCGACCGCATCACCGACCTGCCCTTTGCTACCCGCTCTGAAGTCATCGCCCCGCATGCGGTCGCTGCCACCAGCCAGCCGCTGGCCACCCAGATTGCGCTGGATGTGATGAAACAGGGCGGCAATGCGATTGATGCCGCGATTGCGGCCAACGCGGCGCTGGGGCTGATGGAACCGGTGGGTTGCGGGATTGGCGGCGACCTTTATGCGATTGTGTGGGACGCCAAGACCCAGAAGCTCTACGGCCTGAACGGCAGCGGCCGCTCGCCGCAGAGCCTGAGTCTCAAGCAGCTCAAGGTGGAGTTGGCCAAGCAGAAGCTGACGGCGATTCCGCCGTTCGGCCCGCTGCCGGTCAGCGTACCCGGCACGGTGGATGGCTGGTTCTCGCTGCATCAGCGCTTTGGCAAGCTGCCGATGGACCAGATACTCGCCCCCACCATCCGCTATGCGCGCGAGGGCTTTCCGGTCAGCGATGTGATCAGCTATTACTGGCGCCGCAATGTGCAGACGCTGATCAAGTATCCCGGCATCCGCGAGCAGTTCACACGCGATGGCGTAGGTCCGGCAAAGGGGCAGATGTGGACCAACCCGAATCTGGCCAACACCTACGAGGCCCTCGCCAAAGGCGGCCGCGATGCCTTCTACAAAGGTGAGATTGCCCGCAAGATCGCGGCTTACATGAAGCGCAATGGCGGTTACCTGAGCGAGGCCGATCTGGCCGCGCACAAGAGCGAATGGGTGGAGCCGGTCTCGGTGAACTACCGTGGCTACGATGTGTGGGAGCTGCCGCCCAATACGCAGGGTATTGCCGCCCTGCAGGCACTCAATATCCTGGAGGGCTACGACTTCAAGCCCGGCGACTTTGGCAGCACGACGCATATCCACCGCTTTGTCGAAGCCACCAAACTGGCCTTTGCCGACCGCGCGCGTTACTACGCCGATCAGGACTTCTTCAAGACGCCGCTCAAGCAGCTGCTCAGCGACGAGTATGCCGCCGACCGTCGCAAGCTGATCGACGACGCGCGCGCCATGCAAACCGTGAACGCCGGCGATGTGATCCTCAAGCAAAGCGACACCATCTACCTGACCACGGCCGATGCCGAGGGCAATATGGTCTCGCTGATCCAGAGCAATTTCCGCGGTATGGGCAGCGGCATGGCGCCCGAGGACCTCGGCTTCATCCTGCAAGATCGCGGCCAGCTGTTTGCGCTCGATGAAGGCCATGCCAACGTGTACGCGCCCGGCAAACGCCCGTTCCAGACCATCATTCCCGCCTTCATCAGCAAAGACGGCCAGCCTTGGGTCAGCTTTGGCCTGATGGGGGGAGATATGCAGCCACAGGGCCACACGCAGATCGTGATGAACCTGATCGACTTCGGCATGAACCTGCAGGAGGCAGGCGATGCGCCACGCATTTACTGGGACAGCCCGCAGCAACCCACGGGCGGTACCGTGAGCGATGGCGGCACGGTGAGTCTGGAAACCGGCTTCCCCTATCGCAGCATCCAGCAGTTGCTGCAAAAGCGGCACAAGATCAGCTACGACCTGGGTGGTTACGGTGGTTACCAGGCCATCATGCGTTTGCCTAACGGCGCATGGGCCGCCGCCAGCGAATCGCGCAAGGACGGGCAAGCGGCCGGGTATTGATCCGTCGCCAGCTTGTTGGCGGGCAAGGCAGCGTAGAATGCGCAGCCTTGCCCGTTTTACTTCTGGTGGCCCGCTCGTGAACTACGCTGTCGCTGTCCTGCTGTTCGTCACCCTGGTCTGGGGGACGACTTTCCCGCTGCTTAAATCGGCCTCTGCCACGCTCAGTGGCGTGGAGATGTCGGCTGCGCGCTTTGTGGTGGCCGCCATGGTCATGCTGCCCTTCGTGCTCAAGGCGCGCCGCGAAACCTGGCGTGATGGTGCGCTGCTGGGCGCGCTGGCGCTGACTTCCTATGTGGCACAAGCCTTTGGTCTGGAACATATTTCGTCAAACCGCAGCGCTTTTCTCACCAGCCTGAATGTGCTGATGGTGCCCTTCCTGGGCCTCTTGTTCGGCGGGCGGATTTCGGCGGTGATGCTGGGGGCAGCGGCCTTGGCCTGTGCAGGTATCGGGCTGATGTCCTGGGAAGGTGGCGGCAACTGGCTGGGCGATGGTGCCACCGTGATCTGCGCGCTGGCTTATGCGCTGTACACGATCGTGCTCTCGCAACGTGCGGGCAAGCACGAGGCGCGGCAGCTCGCAGCCACGCAGATCATCTTCATGGCGGTATTCGGTGTGCTGTGGGTGCTCGGCAAGGCCGCGTTTGATGGCGGCACCGCGCTGGGTACGCTGCCCGAACGGTTGATGCCGCAGTGGTGGATCATTGTGTACCTGGGCCTGATCGCCACCGCCGGCATGCTGATGTTGCAAGCCTGGGCACAACGCAGCGTATCGGCCGATAAAGCCGCCGTGATCTACGCCATGGAACCCGTGTTTGCGGCGCTGTTCGGCTGGGTGCTGCTCAGCGAATCGCTCACCATCCGCGCCGGGCTGGGTGGGGCGCTGGTAGTGGTGGCGGTGATTCTCAGCGAACTCAAGCCAGCCGTCGGGAAGTCCCCGGCCTGATTGCGGCGGGCGGCAACACGGGCTATCAATCAGGCAGGTACTTGCGTACTGCCTGACATGCCCTTCCCCGCCGGTCTTGCTGCAGATGTCCGACACTCGTCGATGTGCTCGGGAACGCCGCCAGGCAATCAGGCTCAAAGCAGCTGTAGGGTCTGCAATGGCATGGATACAGGTCGTGCAAGCCTTATCGGGATGATCGCTGACAGTCTACCCAAGCTGGCAGCTGGCTATCTATTCCGCCCCTAGCGAGCCGCCAACCGGGGAGCACCCACCATGCAGGCGCCGGTCTTTTCCCTCATCCATCTGAATCGCCTACCGCTGCGGGCCCTGATGAGTCTGGCCCTGCTTTTGCTGTTAAGCGCCTGTGCCTCCCACCGACCACCCGACATTCCCAGGGAAATCCTGTTTCAGGATGCCCACTTCACCCCGGCAGCCGTGCCCTCGGCAGCGTCCTTGTTCGAGCCAAGTGCGGCCATGCAGCGGTTTGTCGATACCGAGCTGCGTGTGGGCGCGCAAAAAAAGGGGCCGGCACGCGCACTCATGGATGCGCTCTATCGCCAGGGCAACCTGCGTATCAACTACGACGCCGCGCAGACACGCGGTGCAGCCGAGACCTTCGCAGAAGGTGCCGGCAATTGTCTCTCGCTCGCCGTCATGACCGCGGCGCTGGCCAAGCAGGTGGGACTACCGGTGATATACCATGAGGTCCATATCGCAAGAGGCACCTGGAGCCGCACCCAGAACACCTTGTTCAGGATTGGCCACGTCAACGTCACCATCGGATACACCGATCTCGTGCGGACATCGCGCTTCGCACTGGATCCGGCGCTCACCGTGGATTTCACCCCTCAGGACTTGCGCGGCGAGCGGAATCGGGACGACATCCCGGAATCGCGGATACTCGCCATGTTCTACAACAACCGGGCCGCCGAGCTGATGGTGGCAGGCCGGACCAACGAGGCGTACTGGCATGCCCGCGAGGCCATCCGTCAGGACCCCGGCTTTGAAGCGAGCTACAACACCCTGGGCGTGATCTATAACCGCCACGGATTGATGGATGCGGCAGAGCGCCTTTACGCCAGCTTGCTACAGCGACACGCAGATGACCCTACGGTGCTGTCCAACCTGCTGCTGGTGCTGAACAAGCAAGGCAAGACGGCAGAGGCAGCAAGCATCGAGGCTCGTCTGGCACGGCTGGACAAAGACACCCCGTTCAAATCACTGATGCAAGGCCAGACCGCCTTGGCCAACCAGCAGTACACCGAGGCCATCAGCCACTTTCAGCGTGAGTTGCAGCGCGACCCGGATTACCATGAAACCCATCTCGGGCTGGCCCTGGCGTACTACCATCTGGGCCGTTTGAGCCTGGCCCGCAGCCATATGAGCAAAGCCCAGGCAAATGCCGAAACCGGCGCAGACCGGATACGCTATGCAGCCAAGCTCGCCCGACTGGTACAGGTCCAGCCCGTGCCGGGCGGCTGACCCAGCCATCGCCAGTACGTGATCCCCTTGCCAGACCGGGCCTCCACGGTGCATCGAACAGAAGCGGTATGACTCCAGCCAGCCCCATCCTCATCAGCGCCTGCCTGATCGGCCAACCCGTCCGCTATGACGGGCGTGCGGCAGCTTGCGATACAAGCCTGCTGGCGCAATGGGCGACAGCCGGTCGCCTGATACCGATCTGTCCTGAGCTGGCGGGTGGCTTGCCCGTCCCTAGACCCGCCGCCGAAATTACCGGCGGTGCGGGCGGGCATGCCGTATTGGCGGGCAAGGCACATGTCATCACACGGCTGGGCGATGATGTGAGCCCCGCTTTCGTGCGCGGAGCCCAGGCGGCATTGGCTCTGGCACAGCAGCGTGGGGTGCAGGTGGCCATCCTCAAGGAAAACAGCCCCTCGTGCGGGGTGGCCCATAGCTATGACGGACACTTTAGCGGTACCCGTGTTGACGAACCCGGCGTCACGACGGCGCAATTGCGCGCGGCGGGCATTGCCGTATTCAGCGATCAGCAGCTCGCGGACGCTGCCGCTTGGATTGCCCAACTGGACGCCCAAAACGAATGAGCGGCGTGCGGCTTATCCTCAGCTTCGCCGCAGTGATGGCTGGCTTCATGCTGTGGCAAAGCGGTACGCTACCCAATTGGCTCGCCATGCTCGCCGCCGTGAGCAGCGCAGCCAGCCTGCTGCTTTATGGCATCGACAAAGCCGCCGCCCAAGCCGGTGGCGCACGCGTGCCGGAACGGTGGTTACAGGGAATAAGTCTGGCCGGTGGCTGGCCCGGTGCTTTGCTGGCCCAGGCATTGTTTCGCCACAAAACGCGTAAACAGCCGTTTCTCTGGGTGTTCGGTCTCTGTGTGGTAATGAACATCGGCCTAATCAGCAGCCTCCTCTACCTCACCACGCCGCCCTGATCGCACCGCCAGACAGCCGATCAGACCAGGGAATCCGTCTGATCGGGCTCAAGCAACTGGCCCTTGGCAATAGCGTAGCCCTCAAGCAAGGAGCAGCCTTGCACCAGCGCGGCCTCCTTGAGACTGACCGACTCCACCAGCGTAGCCACCACCGCCATCTCCCGCCGCTGCGCCGCAGCCAGGGCGGTCTGCCATAACCGCGCATGACGCTCGGCGTCATGGCCCAGCAAGGGGCGGGTGTCGAGCTTCAGCCAGCACCACTGAGCATCGGCAATATCCGCCAAAGCCAGCGCAGCCGGATCAGCTTTGTCCAGGGCCAGGCCCACGCCGATGGCCTGCAGGCTGCGCAGATTGATCTGAGCCTGGCCTTCGGCATGGAGTGCGGCGCTGGTGATTTCCAGTACCAGCCGTTCAGCAGCAACCGCATGCTTGAGCAAAGCTCGATGGATCACGGCCAGCAGATCCTTATCGTGCAACTGGCTCAGGGATAAATTGATCGCGATGCGCGGCGCCGCATCCCCCGCTTCCCGGTACCATTGCCCGGCCAGAGCGCAGGCATGGTGGATCAACCAGTGCCCCAGCTCCACGATGCGACCATTGATCTCGGCGATCTCGATAAACTCACGGGCGGGCAAATGGCTACCATCCGCCTGACGCCAGCGCAGAAAGGCCTCGAAGGCATGCGGGTGCGCCGCGCCGGGCGCCATGATGGGCAGCAATTCCAGCGCCATTTCCTGACGCGCCAATGCCCCGGCCATGCGCTCATCCAGATCGGTTTCCTTGGCACAGAACAGGTTGGCGGCCTCACTGAAGAAGCGGAACTGACCCTTGCCACTGCCTTTGGCCGCGTACATGGCCGTGTCCGCCTGTTTGAGCAGCGTGGCGCCATCGGCACTGTCGGTCGGATAAATGGCGATCCCCACACTGGCGCCCACCTGATGCAGACGGCCTTCGTGTTCGACCGGGGTACACGCTGCCTTGATGAGCTTGCGCGCGACTGCCGCTACATCGCGCTCATCCACCACCTCTTCGGCCACAATCACGAACTCATCGCCACCCATGCGCGCCACCACATCGCTCTCGCGCATGATCTGGGTAAACCGGCTCGCCACCGCCTTGAGCACGGCATCGCCTGCCGCGTGGCCTTCCGTGTCATTGATGGTCTTGAAGTTATCAAGATCAATGAAAATCAGCGCCACCTTGCCTTCGTGCCGCCGGGCACGCGATTGCATATTGGCCAGCGCCTGTTGCAGGCTGGCGCGCGTCGGCAAACCGGTGAGTTCATCGCGGCCGCTCAGCTGGCGCAGTCGCTGCTCGTTGGTATGGAATACCTCGATCTGGTTGGCCAACTCGCCCCGCGCCTGTGCCAGCAGGGCCGCCTGCTCCTGCAAACGCGCCTCGGCCTGCTCTGCACGGCGCTGCATGCGGTGGCCGATGACCAACACGGCGGCCAGTGCACCCAGCAGCGACCAGACCCAGACCGGGACGCGATCCAGTACGCCCTGCTCCATGGAGCGGACCACTTGCTCGCGCACCTGCGGCCTGGCCGTAAACAGCGTGGCATTACCTTCCAGCAACCAGATCTGGTTGCCGTGCCGCTCCTGATACCAATACTGATCGAACGGCGCATTTTTCTGCTCACCCCGGTGCAGCACAAAGCCGAAGGAGCGCGCGCCGGGCTGCAGGGGGATATCAAAGTACACCCCGAAACTATCCGAGCCAGAAGGCGGATAGGGCTCAGACCAGGTCGACTGGCGCGGCAGATTCAGCGCATCACCCCACAGGTGCAGACCCCAGCCGTTGTAATCGGGATCATCCCGGTGGAAGTGCAGGCGTACGGTATCGGGCGGCACAGTAGACGCCTGTGTCGGCAGGGCCAACACGGCCGTCAGCGTGATCAGCAAGATCAACACGGCACGATTGAACATCGCCATTGGCATGCCTCTCCGGAACCATAGGGCTGACGCGGTTGCGCCGACGAGCGTCATCTTGGTGTAAGACGACGGCTTTGGGCAAGCAAGCGTGCCATTGGCACCCTCGCCAGATCGATTCACGCCCTGCGCGGTCTGTCCGTCGCATTGCTGAGATGCGCGCAAACGGGTGAGCTAGTCTGAAACCTCATCGATATCCCCAAGAGGACCCTCCCATGCTGCGCATCGCCGCCTGCCTGATCAGTCTCTCCCTGATCGGCACTACTGCACTGGCCAATGGCCGACCCGACCCCGCCAAGACCCTGCCGGCACAGCGCGAAGCACAAAGCCGCCTCGCCGTCATGGACGGCGAGTGGCGTGGCACCGCCTGGACGTTGCTGCCCAATGGCGAGAAGCACACGCTGACGCAGACCGAACGTGTCGGTACCCTGCTGGACGGAACGATCCGGCTGGTGGAGGGGCGTGGCTACACGGCAGAGGGCACGACAGCGTTCAATGCGTTTGCCGTGATCAGCTACAACCCCGCCACGCAAACCTACAGCATGCGCTCCCACGCCCAAGGGCAGACTGGGGACTTCACCATCAAGCCCTCGGATACCGGCTTCAGCTGGGAAATCCCGGCCGGGCCGATGACGATACGCTACACCGCCACAATCAAGGGCAAACAGTGGCGCGAAGTCGGCGAGCGCATCATGCCGGGCCGTGATCCGGTACAGTTTTTCGAGATGAATCTGGAGCGCATTGGCGATAGCAGCTGGCCCGCCGGCGCGCCGGTATCACCCAAGCCCTGAGGCAGTGCCAAGCAACAAAAAAAGGTGAGCCACAGCTCACCTTTTTTTGTTGCTGCCGGATCAAGCCCAGCTGATCAAGCCATACAGCTTCTTGCCACGCTTGAGCAGCGTGTAGCGGCCAAACAGGCGCTCGGCATCGCTGAAAGCATGGTCCAGCGCGTCCACCTTCTTGCCATTGATGCTGACCGCACCGCTCTGGATGAACGTGCGCGCCTCGCTCTTGGACTTGGCCAGATTGGCAGCCACCAGCGCGTCAATCAAACCACTGACATCGCGCGCCAGCACCACGCCGGGTACGCCGTCGAGTGCCAGTTGTTCAAAATCATCTTCGGTCAGGCTGTCGAGGCTGTCGCTGAACAGGCTTTGCGAAATACGCTTGGCGGCTTCGACGGCGGCTTCGCCGTGCACCAGCGCCGTCACTTGCTCGGCGAGCACACGTTGCGCATCGGGCCGGCCTTCGCGGACTTTGTCCTCAGCTTCAATGCGATCAATCTCGGCCACACTCAAAAAGCTGAAATAGCGCAGGAATTTGTACACATCGGCATCGGCCGTGTTGAGCCAGAACTGGTAGAAGGCGTACGGCGATGTCTTCTTGGCATCCAGCCAGATCGTGCCGGATTCGGTCTTGCCGAACTTGGTGCCGTCGGCCTTGGTCACCAGCGGCATGGTCAGGCCGAACACCTGTTGCTGGTTCAGCCGGCGCGTCAGGTCCGTACCGGCGGTGATATTGCCCCACTGGTCGGAACCGCCAATCTGCAAGCGGCAGGCGTGGCGTTTGTTCAGTTCGGTGAAGTCGTAGCCTTGCAGCAGGCTGTAGGAAAACTCGGTGTACGAAATGCCCTGATCGTCGCGGTTGATGCGCTGCTGCACCGATTCCTTCTTGATCATGGCATTCACCGAGAAGTGCTTGCCGATGTCGCGCAGGAATTCGAGCGCGCCCATGCCGCCGAACCAGTCGTAGTTATTGGCCATGACCGCGCCATTGGTGCCCTCAAAGCTCAGGAAGGGCTCGACCTGTTTGCGGATCTTGCCCACCCAGCTTTCAATCACATCGGGCGTATTGAGCTTGCGCTCATTGGCCTTGAAGCTCGGGTCGCCAATCATGCCGGTGGCACCACCTACCAAGGCAATGGGCTTGTGGCCCGCTTGCTGGAAGCGCTTGAGCACCAGAATCGGCACCAGGCTGCCGATATGCAGGCTGTCGGCCGTGGGGTCGAAGCCGCAATACAGCGTTACTTGCTCCTTCGACAGCATCTCGTCGAGCGCGGCGGCGTCGGTCGTCTGGGCGATCAGGCCTCGGGCTTGCAGGTCCTGGAGCAAGGGGTTCTGGTACATGGGGAGACTCACTGGCGGTGCGTGAACAATCGAAGCGCCCGATTCTATCGCAATCTGCCTGTCCGCTGCCCGTCACCGCCATGGCATGACGGTTGGCGAAAAGGCATTGTCCATCGCCCTGCCAGCTGCGCTAGAGTCGCTTATCCCGCAAACCGATCGTCACTGCCATGCCCGCCTCCCATCTCTATATCGGCCTGATGTCCGGCACCAGCCTGGATGGCGTAGACGCCGCCCTCGTCGATTTTGCCGGCCCGCAACCGGACTTGCTGGCAACTTGCCTGCTGCCCTTCCCTGCCGATTTGCGCGCCGAACTCCTGGCCCTGCAAGCCCCGACCGATAACGAACTCGACCGCACCGCCCGCGCTGCCAATGCGCTGGCAACCATCTATGCCGAAGCCGTCCGCACGGTACTGGCACAAGCCGGTGTATCGCCCGACCAAGTCGCCGCCGTGGGCATGCACGGCCAGACCATTCGCCATCGTCCCGAGCGCGGCTACACGCTGCAAATCGGCAACGCAGCGCGGCTGGCCGAGCTGTGCGGTATTGCGGTCGTGGCCGATTTCCGTAGCAGAGATATCGCCGCCGGCGGCCAAGGCGCACCGCTGGTGCCCGCATTTCATCAGGGCATCTTCGGCAGCGCGCAACACCGCGTCATCATCAATATCGGCGGCATCGGCAACATCACCGATCTGCCACCCGGTGGTCCCGTACGCGGCTGGGATACCGGCCCCGGCAATGTGTTGATGGATGGCTGGATACACCGGCACCAAGGCCTGCATTACGACGCCGATGGTCGCTGGGCCGCCAGTGGCAAGGTCATCCCAGCCCTGCTGGACACCCTGCTGGCCGAACCGTGGCTGGCCGTGCCGCCACCCAAGAGCACGGGCCGCGATCTGTTCCATGCCGATTGGTTGGAGCGATGCCTGGCCCGTAGCGGCGAAGTAGCCGCCGCCGATATACAGGCCACGCTGCTGGCGTTTACCGCACGCACCATCGCCGACCAAATCCGTCAGCATGCCCCTGCCGCCGAAGCGGCCTATGTGTGCGGCGGCGGTGCGCGCAATGGGGCTTTGATGCGGGCACTGGCGGCCGAGCTGGCACCACGTAGCGTCGCTACGACGGCGGTGTTGGGGGTGGAGGCGGACTGGGTGGAAGCGTTGGCGTTTGCCTGGCTGGCGCGTCAGTGTCTGCTGAGGCAATCGGGTAACTTACCGGGGGTGACCGGTGCGGCCGGACCTAGGGTATTGGGAGCGATTTATTCGGCTTGAGCTTAGGGTGAATCTTTATCGATCGGTGGACGAAGATGCAAGGTTCAAGGCCTGCCCCCAAATTTATCCTTTAGGCCCCACTGCGTCACAAACTGAGAAAATAAACAGCGGGAGCGTAAACAATGAAGCACCGAGCCTCGAGTGTGGCTGTGATTGTTATTTTCAATGTACTGTTAATTGCGCTATCGGCTTGGAGCTTGAGAGCTTTTATTATTGTGAAGTATACGGACATCCCAGGGCTTGGAGATTGTCAACTTGTCGAGGGCATATTAAAAGTAGTAAAAACCAACTCAGCGCACGGGCACGGGAGAAGGTATTTTATTCTCAGTAAAGATTCGACAAGGGAAATTAATTTCGAGGTTTCCGGGTTGACTGAATACTTCAATGTAGTTGATGTGGAGGCCACGGGTTCTCAAGCAAGAGTTTGGGTTCATTCTTACTGGGGCGTTACTCAGTATAAGATTGGACCATTCAAGGGCGGGAGTGGAGAAGACATAAGTTTAAATTCCAATTATGCAAACCACTTTACAAGAATGAGTAAAATGCAAGCAGAGGGCCCTCCATCTCGGATGCCATGGAGGGGAAAAATTCTATTAATGACCATACTAATTACCGTATCTGGAGTTATTTCCGCCTACAGGATTAAAAAGATTTTATCTAAAAACTAGTTTTCCTATCGTGAGTAAAATTGGGGTCAAGTCTTGAATTTTGCACTGACAAAACAAATATTTACATGTGTCAGATATAAATCTGACTCAGCCTTTTCCCAACAAAGAAGCTGACAGTCAACGGAAGGGATTGAGCAATCTCGCGCCTGTTCCCTTGAAGTCATCAACATTACGGGTGACTAACGTCAGATCGTGGATCAGTGCAGTAGCGGCAATCAACTTGTCCAGCGCATTTTCGTGGTGCGGGACGCAAAGCCGTCCCCATACTTGAGCGACTTCATGATCGACCGGCAAGATGTTGTCGCGGTATTCGTCCGCCACGACAGTTAGCCAGGCATCCAGGCGATTGGCCTGTTCATCATCGCCACGGTGGCGGACAAGCTCCACACCCCGACGCAACTCGCCAAGCGTGATTGCAGAGAGATACACGCTCTCACCGTCTTCAACGGCCTTGCGAAAGAATGCTTGTATACCTGCGTTGGCCGAGGCGCCCTTGCGTGCCTCGCTGATGATATTGGTGTCAATCAAATACACGCGCGGTCTCACCAGCGTCTTCTACGCGTACAAAGTCTTCGTCCAAGCCGGCGTTCGGCATACTCGCCAATACTTCGGCAAAACTACGCCGCTTTGGCCGCTGAAGCAGCTCCGTCAAGATTGCCCGATGTTCTGCCTCGGCGCTGCGCCCGTGGACGGTAGCGCGTTCCTTGAGCGCCCTAACCAAGGCGTCGTCCACGCCCCGAACCAGTAGTGTCGCCATGTTCAGATCCTCCATACGACTTTATGCTATCAATGATAGCATCACTCGCTTGTGAACCGAACAGCAGGCGCATTGCAAGACCGAGGAACATCTCGGGGCACTTATCCGGCATGCCCGTAATGATGATGCGCGGGGCGCTCCGTTGCCGCCCGCTTACCCCAGCGCATCCAAGCCTTCTCGTGAAAGTAGTAGGCCACCGTGTTGACCGCCGGCTCCACCATGGCCATCGCACTGCTGATGGCCACACTGCCGGTCAGCGCGTAACCCACGCTGAAGGCGACGCCGAAATGCACAACTGCGAAGGTGATGGTCTTGGCCATGATGCTGAGCTCCGTTGAATGCTTGGATGGATGCTAAGCATTCTCAATCAATAGTTGAAATTGATTGTTTTCATGGCAGCAATAGCCAAATATCTCGGGGCAGCATCAGCTGGATAGGCTGCTCAGTCCTTCTTCATGCCGCAGGTATTGATACCCAGCAAGGGATACGCCGGGCAGAAACGGAAAGAGCCTGTCAGCAAGGGCACCACGCCCAGATAGCCCCAAGGGCCGACCGCGCCGCTGGCAGCCAGGCCAATCAATACCAAGCCGGCCCCGACACGCAGTGCGCGATCCACATTACCGACATTCACTTTCATGATGGTGCTCCTTGGGTTAACAGCGGGTAGCAACACGCTCACGCTTCATCCACGCGCTTGCGCAGTTCGAACTTCTGGATCTTGCCGGTGGAGGTTTTGGGCAGTTCGCCAAACACCACATGGCGCGGCACCTTGAAGCCGGCCAGTTGCGCCTTGCAATGCGCAATGATTTCTTCGGCCGTGGCCGTAGCACCCGCTCGCAGCTCGATGAATGCGCAGGGGGTTTCGCCCCACTTTTCGTCGGGCTTGGCCACCACAGCGGCCACCAGCACGGCGGGATGGCGGTAGAGCGCGTCTTCCACCTCGATGCTGGAGATGTTTTCCCCGCCGGAGATGATGATGTCTTTGCTGCGATCCTTGATCTTCACGTAGCCATCGGGGTCCAGCACGGCCAGGTCACCCGAGTGGAACCAGCCGCCGGCAAAGGATTCGGCAGTGGCCTTGGGGTTCTTGAGGTAACCGCGCATGGTGATGTTGCCGCGGAACATGATCTCGCCCATGGTTTCGCCATCGGCCGGTACGGGCTGCATGGTGGCCGGGTCCATCACCGTCATACCCTGTTCCAGGTGGTAGCGCACGCCCTGGCGTGCGTTCAGCCGTGCCTGCTCGCCCAGCGGCAGGTCCGACCAGGCTGCTTGTTTGGCGCAGACAGCGGCGGGGCCGTAGACCTCGGTCAGGCCGTAGACATGGGTGATATCGAAACCCAGCTCGCTCATGCCCTCGATCATCGCTGCGGGTGGTGCCGCACCCGCCACCATGGCCTTGACCGGGTGGTTGATGCCGGCACGTAGTTCCTTGGGCGCATTGATCAGCAGGTTGTGGACGATGGGTGCACCGCAGTAATGGGTGACTTGCTCGTCGCGGATCAGCTTGAAGATCAGCGCGGCATCGACCTTGCGCAGGCACACATTCACGCCCGCCCGCGCGGCGATGGTCCACGGGAACGTCCAGCCATTGCAGTGGAACAACGGCAGCGTCCACAGGTAGACGGGGTGCTTGGGCATGTCCCATTCGAGGATATTGCTCACTGCCGCCAGCTGCGCGCCACGGTGCGAATAGACCACACCCTTGGGGTTGCCAGTGGTGCCCGAGGTGTAGTTGAGGCAGATCGCATCCCACTCGTCAGCCGGCGGCTGCCAGTTGAATGCGGCATCGCCGGTGGCGAGGAAGGATTCGTAATCGGTGCTGCCGATGCGGTTACCGGCACCGGTGAATTCGGGGTCATCCACGTCGATCACCAGTGGCTTGGCATTGCAGCGCACCAGCGCCATGCGGATGACGGGGGCGAATTCGCGGTCGACCAGTATCACCTTGGCCTCGCCATGATCGAGCATGAAAGCCAGCGCTTCGGCATCGAGCCGGGTATTAAGCGTATTGAGCACCGCACCCGCCATCGGCACACCGAAATGCGCTTCCACCATGGCGGGGATATTGGGCAGCATGGCCGCCACCGTATCGCCCTTGGCGATGCCCGCTTTGATCAGCGCCGAGGCCAGTTGCCGGCAGCGCGCATAAGTGGTGGCCCAATCCTGCCGGAGCGCGCCATGCACAATGGCCTCGCGCCGGGGGTAAACCGCTGCGACGCGGGCAATGAAATCGAGCGGGGTGAGCGGCGCGTGATTGGCCGCGTGTTTGTCCAGACCTGTTGCATCCACCTTGCGTCTCTCCTGTTCCAGGGCACTGCAGGGAATCGGCATCCGGCTGCGCCGGACGGATTGCGGCATCAGGTGCATCATGACCACAGCGGGTCAAACATTTCTTGTTCTGCATCAAGCCCTTGCCGCGTTCGGCAGCGTTGTGGGCTAGATCACGTAGTCCTCGGCATTACCGACCAGCAGATGCTGCATGGCCGCATGGGTCGATAAATGGATACAGCCGGACAACTCGTTGATGAAGCCACTCTGGCGAACCTGGTCCATCACCGGGCCTTTCACCTCTGCCAGATGCAGGCGCACGCCTTGCTCCTGCAGCGCGGTATTGAGCTGCCGCAGGCTTTGCAGGGCCGATACATCAATCGCGTTCACCGCCGACAAGACCAGCAGCAGCGATTGCGTCTGCGGTTGCTCTCGCAAGAGCGCGATGATGCGCGTCTGCACAAAGCGGCAATTGGCGAAGTAGAGGCTCTCATCAATGCGCAGCACCAGCACGGCGGGCGTGGTTTCCACTGCGTAACGCTGTACGTTGCGGTAATGCTCGGTACCCGGCACGCGGCCCAACACGGCAAGGTGGGGCTGGCTGGTGCGCCAGATGAACAGCGCAAGCGAGAGGCCCACACCAACCAGAATTGCATCCACCACGCCCAGCACCAACACAGCTACCAATGTGGCCAGATAGACTGCCGCGTCACGCCGGTCGTAGCGCCACGCCAGACGCAGCAGACTTAAGTCGATCATCTGGCTGACAGCAGTGACAATGGTTGCAGCCAGTATCGCCAGCGGAACGCTGGCAAACAGCCGGGTAAATGCAAGCAGCAGGAAGATCACCCAAATGGCCGCCAGCACACCCGCCAGCTGGGTACGCGCGCCGGCCAGCTCGTTGGCGGCCGAACGGCCAAAACTGGCCGATACCGGAAAGCCCCCGCTCACACCGGCCGCCACATTGGCCGCACCCAGTGCAAGCAGCTCGCGGTCGGGGTCGACTTGCTCGCGGCGCTTGAGCGCCAGGGATTGGGCAATCGAGAAGCTATCCACAAAACCCACCAGCGAGATCGCAAGCACGGCGGGCAGCAGGCTCAGCCAGGCTTCGGGTGCCAGCGTAGGCAGACTCAAGGGTGGCAAACCGGCCGGCAGATCGCCCACCACACGTACGCTTATCCCGCCCCAGTGAACGGCCAAGCCACCGAGCGCCACCACCACAATCGGAAACGCCTTGGCAAGCAAGTCGGCCGTGTTATCGGCCAGCCCGGTCTGAATCAGCAGCGGCCGCAGCCAGCGCTTGCCGGCCAGCAACAACGCCAGCGCAACCAGCGACAGCATCAGCGCCTTGGTATCGGTTTGCGGCAGCACGGCCAGCAGATCACGCCCCAATGCCCACACGGTGGGGCCGTGCGCCTGCACACCCAGCATCTGTGGCAACTGCGAGAGCACGATCAGCATGGCTGAGCCGGCCACGAAGCCACCGACCACCGGCTGGGAAAGAAAGTTGGCCAGAAAACCGAAGCGCGCCCAGGCCAGCCCCAGCCGCAACACGCCCGACAGCAAGGCCAGCAAGGCCGCCAGCATCACCCAATGGCCGCTGCCCGGTACGGCAAGGCCCGCTAGCGCCGTTGCCGTCATCAAAGCCGGCAAGGCCGCCGGGCCGACCGATAGCGTGGCGCTGGAGCCTAGCCAAGCGTAGATCAGCGCGGGCAGGATGCTCGCATACAGGCCCGCTTGTGGCGGCAAGCCGGCCAGCAACGCGTAGGCCAGGCCCTGTGGCACCAGCAGCACCAGCAAGGTAAAGCTGGCGACCAGATCATGCGGCAGATCGGCACGCTGGTAGGCCCGCAGCCAAGCCGGCATCACGCCTCAACCTTGGGTTCGCACGCGGCCCCATCGGGCAGGCAATACAGGGCGTACAGGGTTTCAATCACGCGCAGGGCCTCGGGGCTGCTGACGCGGTAGTAGATCTGCTTGCCTTCGCGGCGGGTTTCCACCACATCGGCACGGCGCAATACGGCCAGCTGCTGCGACAAAGTGGGCTGGCGGATGCCCAGTTCGCTTTCCAGCTCGCCTACATTGCGTTCACCCTGGGCGATCTGGCACACCAGCATCATGCGTTCGGGATTGCCGAGCACCTTCATCAGCTCAACAGCGCGATCGGCGGATTGGCGCATGCGGGTCAGGTCCAGCTGGTCCATAACGTAAGCAGCTAAGAAACAGAATGGTAAAAATATACCATTCAATTTATTGACTGACATTTTATTTGTTAATAAATTGACAGCATCCACCCATCAGGTATCGCCATGCAAGCGCAGATTGCCCCGTTCTATGATCCGGTCACCGGCACCATCAGCTATGTGGTGTACGACCAATGCGGCGGCCACGCGGCGCTGATAGACCCGGTGCTGGATTACGACCCCAAATCCGGCCGCACCAGCACGGCCAACGCCGACAAGCTGATCGACTACGTGCTCACCCACGATCTGAGCGTGGTCTGGATACTGGAAACCCATGCCCACGCCGATCATCTGTCTGCCGCCGCCTGGCTCAAGGCTCGGCTGGGCGGCAAGATCGCCATCGGCGAGCACATCAATCAGGTGCAGGGGGTGTTCAAACGCTTGTTCCATCTGGAAGAGAGCTTCGCCACCGATGGCAGCCAGTTCGATCATCTGTTCCGCGATGGCGAAACCTTCCGCATCGGCGAGCTGACCGCCACGGCGCTGTTCGTCCCCGGCCATACGCCGGCCGACATGGCTTACCAGATCGGCGATGCGGTATTTGTGGGCGATACGCTGTTCATGCCCGACGTGGGCTCGGCACGGTGTGACTTTCCCGGTGGCGATGCGGCAACGCTGTATCAATCGGCCCAGCGCATCCTGAGCCTGCCCGATGAGACCCGCCTGTTCCTGTGCCACGACTACCCGCCCGAGGGCCGCAAGCCCGTCTGGGAAACCACGGTGGGTGCACAGAAAGCCGCCAATATCCATCTGCACGCGGGCACCACCGAGCAAGATTTCATCGCCATGCGTACCGCCCGCGACAAAACGCTGGGCATGCCCACGCTGATCCTGCCTGCGATCCAGATCAATATCCGCGCGGGTGAATTGCCACCGGCGGACGACAATGGGGTGCGCTATCTGCGCATTCCGCTGAATGCACTCTAGGGCATGACCAGAGCACCGCACGCACTAGCCGAGTCATCAAACCCGCATCGGCAAATCTAGTAAAGCGCCATCGCCATCACCAGGGCGGCAGCAACCGTCAGCGACCATGCCAGTGGTTTGAAGATGCGCCAGCCAAACGCTGCGCCACCCAGCATGAAAGCCATGCCGAGCTTGAATACCGTGTTCGATGCCAGCGCCAATACCACCAGCAACAGCGCCGTGCTCCCTGCCAGCTGTTGCTGCTTGGCCATCTGCAGACTCGATAGCGTGATGGCATCCACATCCGTCATCCCGCTGAGCAGCGCCAGCAGATACAAGCCGCCGTGCCCCACCACGTCATTGAGCCAAGCCGCAGCCAGGAGCACCGCGCTGTAGAGCGCCGCAAACATCACGGCGTGACCGATGGCAGCAGGGTTGCCAGCCGGGCTGGCAGCCATTGCCGCAGGTTGCGCTCGCAGCAAGGGCCAGGCGGCCAGCAAGCCAGCCAGTAAAGCCCCGCCCATGATGATCAGCAAGGCAGGCGCCTGCACCGGGGCGACCAGTGAGCCCGTCAGGGCCAGCCGGGGCAACACAGTGAGATTGGCCAGCACCGTGACCAGCGCCGCCTGCGTCGTGGCATCCGTCGCCCTGGCGAGCCTTGCCTGCGCCAGCGTGGTGGCCGTGCTGGACACCAGCCCACCCAGCACACCCGCCAGCCGCGCACCAGCGCGGGCACCGAAGGCGCGCTGGGCGATGAATCCGCCCAGGCTGATGCCAGATATCAGTACAGCCAGCAGACCGGTCCGGTAGGGGTTGAACGCGCCATAAGGGCCGAATTGCCGATCCGGCAACATGGGCAGGATTACCAGGCTCAGCACCGCAAACTGCAGCACGGAACGGATGTCATCCGGCGCAAAACGGTGTGCCAGGCCTGCAAGCTCGGTCTTGAAGTGCAACAGGGCCGTTGCCGTTACGCCGAGCGCAATCGCCAGGCCGTGCTCGCCCAGCCAGCACAGCACGCCCAAACCAAAGCAGAACAGCAGCGCCACTTCCGTGGTGGTACCGGGGTCCGACGTTTGCGCCGCACGGTCGCGATAGGCCTGCACGATGGCCATGGCCACTGCTAGCCAGGCCACGACGATGAGCCAAGGGCTGCCCCAGCGTTCTGACAGCATTGCCGACAAGGTGCCCAGCAGGGCCGTCAGTGCAAATGTACGTACGCCTGCCAAGGCGGCCGGATTGCGTTCGCGCTCCAGCCCCAGCAAAAAGCCCAATGCCAGACTCAGGGCAAAACCCGGCAAGAGGTTCAGATCCAGCACGTTTCTTCCTTATCGGCTCGTTGCCTCAGGGTACGCCCTGTCCAGGCAATACGTTTGCCCATCAGCATAGTGAGCGCCGTTCCGAGCTGCCTTGATGCGTATCAGTCCCGCACATTCCTGCAACAAAACCAACCAATCGAGCGATTGCTCTAGACATTTAGCAAGCGCTTGCCTAAGTTTCGCCTACCGCCAAAAACAAGGCGGATCAATCACTTAACGGAGACAACCCGATGCACACCTTTGCCCGCCTGCTGGCGGCGCTGGGGCTCGCTGTTGCCCTGACGCTCCCCGCGCATGCCAGTACCGGCTACACCCAGACCAAGTATCCCATCGTGCTCGTCCACGGCCTGTTCGGCTGGGACAAAGCGCTGGGCGTGGACTACTTCTACCGCATCCCGGCCGATCTGCAGCGCGATGGCGCCAAGGTCTATATCGCTCAGGTGTCGGCGACCAACAGCACCGAACTGCGTGGCGAGCAGCTGCTGAGCCAGGTCAAACAGGTCCTCGCCATTACCGGCGCGACCAAGGTCAACCTGATCGGCCATAGCCACGGCGGCCCGACGGTGCGTTATGTGGCCGGCGTGGCACCCCAACTGGTGGCCTCGGTCACCACCGTGGGTGGTGTGAACAAGGGTTCCAAGATTGCGGATCTGGTGCGCGGCACCCTGCCACCCGGCTCGGTCTCTGAAACCGTTGCTGCCGGTGTGGCCAAGGGCCTGGCCGGGTTGATCTCACTGGCCTCGGGCGGCAGCAGCCTGCCGCAAGACCCGGTACAGGCACTCGAAGCACTCACCACCCAGAAGCTGGCTGACTTCAACCGCCGCTTCCCTGGCGGCGTGCCGACCAGTGCCTGTGGCGAAGGGGCGTACGTGCATAACGGCGTCCGCTATTACTCATGGAGTGGGGGCAGCACGGTGACCAATATCCTCGATGCCAGCGATGCCCTGCTCGGTCTGACCGGCCTGATCTACGGCGAAGCCAACGATGGCTTGGTGGGCACCTGCTCAAGTCGCCTAGGCCAAGTGATACGCGACAACTACCGGATGAACCATCTCGATGAGATCAATCATTTCTTTGGTCTGGTGCATCTGTTCGAGACCAACCCGGTCACGCTGTATCGCCAGCAGGCCAACCGCCTGAAGAACGCCGGTCTGTAAGCCTTGCCCATGCCCTACCCGCGTTATCTGCTGCCCCTCATCGCCCTGCCCCTGCTGCTATTGGCAGGTTGGGCGGTGAGCACCCCGGAGGCTACAGCCCCGGCGGGCAGCAGCAGCCCCACACAAACGGGCACGCAAGTCGACGCCGGCACGTCCACCACAACGGACGTGCCTCGCGCCGATGAGCGCCTCAAGGAATTGTTCGATTACTACCTGAGCACTGAAGGCGAACAAACGCTTGACGCGATTACCCGCCAGATCGACGCCGAGCTGGCCAAGCGCTTCCCCAGCGCCATCTCCCAGGACAGGCAACGCCTGTTCCGCCAGTTCCTCGCTTACCGCCGCGCCTTGCAGCCACTGGACGCCGATCCTAATCTACAAGGCAGCACGCCCGCGCAGGCACGCCGCCGTCTCGATGCTGCCCGCGCGCTGCGCAGCCAGTATTTCAGTCCGGCCGAAATCGACGCCTTGTTTGGCTGGGAGGATCGCTACGACGACGATGCCCTGGCACGCCAGCAAATCGCCGCCGATGCCAGCCTCAACGAGCAGCAAAAACAGGCGCGTCTGGCTGAATTGGATAAGCAACTCGACCCCGCCATGCTGACTGCCCGCCAACAACCGGTACAGCACCTGTTGCTGGCCGACCACGCCACCCAGGCCCGCGCCCAAGGCCAGAGCGAAGCAGATATCCAGCGCTGGCGAGCCACCCAAGTAGGCGAAGCCGCCGCCGATCGCCTTGCAGCACTGGATCGCGAAGAAGCCGCCTGGCAACAACGTATCCAGCAATACCTGGGCGAGCGCCGCGCCCTGCTCGGCCGCACCGATCTGGATGCGCCGGCACGCCAGCAAGCGCTGCAAACCCTGCGCGACAGCCGCTTTACGTCGCAGGAGCAGCTGCGGCTCGCCGCCTACGAAGGCTGAACGGCATTCCGGCCCTTGCCGGACACCACATACCCTACGGTATGCTTATGTTCAAGCCTCGCCTACCTGCGCCGGCCAACGACTCCCGTGCCCGGCATGGTTATCCGCGAGCACGATGCCGACTCCTCATGAAAGGACCCGCATGAACCCGTATCGCCTCGGTCTGAGCACCCTCAGCCTCGCCCTGGTTTCCGCCCTTGCCCACGGCGCGCCTGCCACCGACAGCGCCACCAAGCTGGTGCGTCAGCCCACCGTATCGGCAGACCAACTCGCCTTCGTGTACGCCGGTGATATCTGGATTGCCCAGCGCGACGGCAGCAACCCGCGCCGCCTCACCGCACACCCGGCCAGCGAATTCCAGCCGCGCTTTTCACCCGATGGTCGCTGGATCGCCTTCTCGGCCAGCTACGACAACAACACCGATGTGTATGTGATGCCCGCCAGCGGCGGCCAGCCGCAGCGGCTGACCTGGCATCCGGGTGCAGATACTGTCAGCGGCTGGAGTACCGACGGCAAGCGCGTGCTGTTTGCCTCGGCGCGTGAAGTGGCCAACGGCCGCAGCGAGCATCTGTATGAAGTGCCCTACACGGGCGGCCCGGAAACCAAGCTGATGGCGGCACTGGCAACCGAGGGTGTGTGGTCCGCGGATGGCAAGCGCCTCGCCTATCGCCCATTCCGCAAGGCGCACAACGCCGGTGCCGGCTGGCGGCAATCGCGCGGCGGCACCACACCACCGATCTGGATCATTGACCCGGCCACGCAAAAGCTCGAGAAGCTGCCGCATGTCAACGCATCGGATTTCAACCCGCTGTGGGCTGGCGACGAAGTCGTCTTCATCTCCGACCGCAACGATGGCGCGGCTAATCTCTACGCCTGGCACAGCGGCACCAAGGCACTGCGCCAGCTGACGCGCGAGACCGTCTGGGATGTGCGCCACGCAAGCGTGCAAGGCCGCACCGTGGTGTATGAGGTGGGTGGCGAGTTCAAACAGATCGATCTCGACACCGGCAGCATCAGCGCACTGCCCATCAGCCTGGCCGCTCAGGCACCGCAAGCGCGCCCGCAATGGAAGGACGCCAGCAAGGCCATCACCCAGGCGCAGCTTTCGCCTACCGGCAAGCGCGTATTGATGACTGCGCGCGGCGATGTGTTCAGCGTACCGGTCAAGGACGGCTCGGTACGCAATCTGAGCAAGACCGACGGCGTGCGCGAAGCCAATGCACTGTGGCGCCACGATGGCCAGAAAGTGGCTTACCTGTCCGACGAAGGCAGGGTGCACAGCGTGATGGTCCGTGGTGCCGATGGCCTCGATACCCCCGTGCGCCACGCCCTGCCCGCCCCCGGCTATTACGAACTACTGAGCTGGTCGCCCGATGGCCAGCGCATCCTGTTCCACGACAACCAGCTACGCCTGTTTGCGCTCAAGCTCGATACCGGCGCGATCAGCGAAATCGACCAGCGCGAGCGCCGTGGCGGCTTTGCACCGGCCTTCTCCCCGGATGGCCAGTGGCTGGCTTACACGGTGGAAGGCGAGAACCACTTCACGCGGGTGAAGCTGTATCACTTTGCCAGCGGCCGCAAAGCCGAGCTGGCCAATCATCTGGTCGAAACCGACAACCCGGTGTTCTCCAGCGACGGCCTGCTGTATTTCACCGCCTCCACCAATGCCGGCCCCGCGCAGGTGCGGCTCGACATGTCCACCCAGGAACGCCCGGTGCGCAAGGGCATCTATGCAGCCGTACTGGCGGCCGATGGCATCTCGCCCCTCGCCCCCAAGACCGGCGATGAAGAAGCGCCCAAAGCCGACAAGTCTTCCGATAAGTCTACTGACAAAGCCAGCGACAAGCCCGCAGACAAGGGTGATGCAAAGGCCGGTGACAAAGCCAAGCCGGCCAAGGCCACCAAGGTGGATCTCGATGGCCTTGCAGACCGCATCGTTGCCTTGCCCGTTGCCGAGCGCAACTACGACAGCCTCACAGCCGCCGCCGACGGCGCACTGTTCTATCTGGCGCGCAAGCAGCCCGGCAGCTCCATCGAACCCGACAACAACGCCCGCGGCGCCAATGCCGACCTGTATCGCTACAACCGTGAGGAGCGCAGCGAGAAACTGCTGAAAAGCGGTGTGTCCGATCTCAGCGCCAGCCTTGATGGCAAGAAGCTGCTGATCTCGGCCGGCGAAGGCAAGTTCGAAGTCGCCGATGCCGGCGAGAAGCTCGATGGCAAGCCTGTGGATGTGAGCGGCCTGCGCATGCTGGTGGATCCGCGCCGCGAATGGGCGCAGATTTTCGACGAAACCTGGCGCATGCAGCGCGACTTCTTCTACGACCCCAAGCTGCACGGTCTGGACTGGCAAGCCGTGCGCGCTCGCTACGCCGCCCTGCTGCCACATGTACCGCGCCGTGAAGACCTGAACGAGTTGCTGGCCGACATGATCGGCGAGCTGCAAGTGGCCCACAACAATGTGCGCGGCGGCGATGTGCATACCGAGCGCCCCGCCAGCGTAGGCCTGCTGGGCGCCGACTTTGCACTCAAGAACGGCCGCTATGTGGTCAGCAAGATCTACCGAGGCGATCGCTGGAACCCCTTCCTGCCCGCTCCGCTGGCGGCTGCCGGCGTTGGCATTGCCGAGGGCGACACGCTACTGGCCGTGAACGGCCGGACGCTCGACGGCGGCACCAACCTGTTCGCCGCGCTCGAAGACACGGTGGGCAAGCAGGTCACCCTGAGCTACAGCCGCGATGGGAAAACCACGAAAACAGCCACGGTCGTACCGGTAGCCAGTGAAGCCGCGCTTCGCCAGTGGGATTGGGTGGAACGCAACCGCGAGTATGTGGACCGCAAGAGCGGCGGCAAGCTCGCCTACGTGTACATGCCCGATACCGCCGATGCCGGCTATACCTTCTTCAACCGCTTGTTCTTCGCCCAGCGCGACCGCGCCGGCCTGATCGTGGACGACCGCCGCAACGGCGGCGGCCAAGCCGCCAACTATGTGCTGGAGCTGCTGAGCCGCCCGTATCTGGCCGGCTGGAAAGACCGCTCAGGCCTGACCTTCCACACGCCGGCCGCCGGCATCTGGGGCCCCAAGGCCATGCTGATTGATCAGGACGCCGGTTCGGGCGGTGACTTCATGCCCTATGGCTTCAAGCGCCTGGGCCTGGGCAAACTGATCGGCACACGCACCTGGGGTGGCCTGATCGGCATCTCGGCGAACCCCGACTTGATCGACGGCGGCAATCTCACCGTGCCGTTCTTCCGCTTCTATACGCCCGAAGGTGAATGGCGGATCGAGAACGAAGGGGTTGCACCCGATATCGAGGTGGATCTGGACCCGGTGGGCGTGAACGCCGGCAAGGATAGCCAGCTCGATGCCGCTATCGACCACCTGATGCAGCAACTCCCCACGGCCAAGCCGGTCATCCGCAAGGAAGCCCCGCCCTACCCGACGCAAGTGGGCAAGTAAGCCGCCGTACGCAGCAAAACAAACAGGGCGCCAATGGCGCCCTGTTTGTCTTTACACGCCGGTGCGGACTAGAACCCCGCCGCCTGCCGCTCAAACCGGCTGGCAATGCTGCTGCAGACTAGATCACACAGCTGGTAAATGGCCGGATCGGCAATCCGGTAGTACACACTCGTCCCTCGCCCCTCGCGCAGTACCAGCCCGTTCTTGGCCAGCGTGCTCAGGTGACGCGATACATTCGCATTGGTCATCCCGCATAGCTGCGCCAGCTCGCCCACATTGCGCTCACCCGCGCGTAGCAGATTGAGGATGCGCAGGCGGTTGGGCTCCGCCAACGCCTGGAAATACTGCGCCACCTGCTCCAGCGCCTGATCCGACAAACCTTCCATAACGCCACATACGTCCTGCATTGCGATGTTCATGATGATGCCCCCGGACTAGCGGTTTGCCCATGACAATTTGCTTTATTGACTATTTGCACATTTACGCAAATAATAAAATGAAATGTCGCCGATGTCATGCGCGACGACCAATGCCACGGAGTCTGACCATGCTGCCTCTCTCTATCCGAACCGCGTTCCTGCTTGCCACCGTGCTGGGTACCCATACGACGCTGGCCGCCAATCTGGCCACCGCCAGCGTACGCAGCGACCAGACTGCACCGCTGCGCGCAGCCGAAGGGGTGGTCGAAGCCGTCCGGTTCAGCGTAATTGCCGCGCAGGTGCCCGGTGCCGTCACCCAGCTGATGGTCAAACCCGGTGAAGCGGTACGTGCCGGCCAGGTTCTGGCCCAGCTCGATGCCCGCGCGGCAGACCAAGGTGCACAGGCCAGCAGCGCCCAGGCCGAGGCCGCCAAGGCCGGTCTGGACGTGGCGCGCAAGGAATACGAGCGGCAGCAGCAACTATTCAATAAACAGTTCATCAGCGCGGCCGCGATGGATCGGGCCGAGGCGCAGTTCAAGGCGGCGCGCGCGCAGGCCAATGCTCAGTTGGCTACGGCCGGTTCGGCGCGCACCCAGGCCGGCTTTTATACCCTCACCTCCCCTTACGCGGGCATCGTGGCCGAGGTACCGGTGAATCCAGGCGAGATGGCCATGCCGGGCCGCACCATCGCCACCGTTTACGACCCCGCTGCGCTGCGTGTCACCGCCAGCGTGCCGCAAGCCGCAGTGGCGGAACTGGCCAGCGGCGCCGCAGTGCGCGTGGAACTACCCTCCTTGCCTGCCCAGCAGCGCTGGCTCACTGCCAGCAAGGTCACCGTGTTGCCCACGGCCGACCAGAGTACCCAAACCGTGCAGATTCGCCTCGACTTGCCCAAAGACGCGAGCGCCACACCGGGCATGTTTGCCCGCGCGTGGTTGCCACAGCAAGCAGGCAAGGCATCAGGCCGCTTGTTCGTGCCCACCAGCGCGCTGTTCCGCCGTGGCGAGATGCAGCTGGCTTATGTGGTCTCGGCACAGGGCAAGCCCTTGCTTCGTCAGGTCAAGGCCGGCATCAGCCAAGGCGTGGAGACTGAAGTGCTGGCTGGCCTGCGCGCCGGTGAAAAGGTCGCGCTCGATCCGGTTGCTGCGGCCAAGGTGCAATAAGGAGCCATCATGAGCGACAAGATGGGTATCTCCGGCCGTATCGCCGCCTTCTTCCAGACCGCACAGATCACCCCGCTGCTGGCGCTGGTGGCCTTTCTGCTCGGCGTGTTCGCTGTGCTGGTCACCCCGCGCGAGGAAGAACCACAAATCAATGTGACCATGGCCAATGTGCTGGTGCCCTTCCCCGGCGCCAGCGCAGCCGATGTGGAAAGCATGGTTGCCACCCCGGCCGAGCAGGTGCTGAGCCAGATTGCCGATGTGGAACACGTGATGTCGGTCGCCCGCCCCGGCGTGGCCGTGCTGACCGTACAGTTCAAGGTGGGCGTACCGCGTACCGAAGCGCTGGTTCGCTTGCACGATACGCTGGCCGCCAACCGCGACTGGCTGCCGGCCGGTCTGGGCGTGGGCGAGCCCATCGTCAAACCCAAGGGCATCGACGACGTACCGATCGTCTCGCTGACGCTATGGAGCAAGCAGGCTGAAACCGGCGCATTTGATCTGGAACGCGTGGCGCATAGCCTCGAAGCCGATATCAAGCGCGTGCGCGGCACGCGCGAAGTCACCACACTCGGCGGGCCGGGCCGTGCCATCAATGTGGAGATCGATCCGGCGCGTCTGGCTGCCAGCGGCCTCACCGTGCTCGAACTACGCCAGGTGCTGCAATCAGCCAATCTGGGCTTGCCGGTGGGCGAGCTGGTGGCCGGTAACCGCAGCGTGGCGATCGAAGCCGGCCCTTATCTCAAAGATGCCAAGGAAGTCGGCGAACTCGTCGTGGGTGCGCGCAATGGCCGCCCTGTGTACCTGGCCGATGTAGCCAGCGTGCGTGATGGCGCGATGCCCGTATCGCGTGCCGTCTGGCACGGTGTGGCCGGCAAGGACGGCGGCATGTACCCGGCCGTGACGCTCCAGATCACAAAGCAACCTGGCCAGAATGCAGTGGAGGTGGCCGATGCCGTGATGGCGCGCGTGAGCGAATTGCGCAACACGGTGATCCCGGCGGAGGTCGAAGTCAGCACCACCCGCAACTACGGCGAAACCGCCAACGACAAAGCGCAAAAGCTGATCCAGAAGCTGCTGTTCGCCACCGCATCGGTGGTTGCTCTGGTGTTCTTTGCCCTGGGCCGCCGCGAGGCTGCGATTGTGGGTCTGGCCGTGATCCTGACCCTCACGGTGACACTGTTTGCATCCTGGGCCTGGGGGTTCACGCTGAACCGCGTCTCGCTGTTCGCGCTGATCTTCTCGATCGGTATTCTGGTGGACGACGCCATCGTGGTGGTCGAGAACATCCACCGCCACCAGCAGCTCTACCCCAACAAGACACTGATCGAGATCATTCCCGGTGCGGTTGATGAAGTCGGCGGCCCGACCATCCTGGCCACGCTCACCGTGATTGCCGCGCTGCTACCCATGGCCTTTGTCAGCGGCCTGATGGGCCCGTACATGAGCCCGATTCCGATAAATGCCAGCATGGGCATGCTGCTGTCGCTCGCGATTGCCTTCGTAGTGACGCCTTGGCTAGCAAGGCTTTGGATGCGCTCGGGGCATCATGACGGTCATGACGAATCAGGCATCAATGCCAAGCTCAACCGCCTCTCGCAGCGCGTGTTCTCGCCCTTCATCTACGCCGACAAGGCCGCAGCCAACCGCAAGAAGCTGGGTCTGGGGGTGCTGGCGCTGATCGGCCTCTCGCTGGTATTGCCGGCTGTGGGGCTCGTGCAGCTGAAGATGCTGCCCTTCGACAACAAATCCGAATTCCAGGTGATGGTGGACATGCCCGCCGGCACGCCGCTGGAAGAAACCAACGCGGTGCTGCGTGAACTGGGCGACCACCTCGCCACCGTACCCGAAGTGCTGCACTTCCAGACCTATGCGGGTACGGCCAGCCCCATCAACTTCAACGGTCTGGTGCGCCAGTACTATCTGCGCGCCGGTGGCGACGTGGGCGATATCCAGGTCAATCTGGTCGATAAACACCATCGTGATGAGCAGAGCCACGCCATTGCCAGCCGTGTGCGCCCGGCGCTGCAGGAAATCGGCCGCAAATACGGCGCCAATGTGAAGGTGGTGGAAGTGCCGCCCGGCCCGCCCGTGCTTGCCCCCATCGTGGCCGAGATTTACGGCCCCGATGAAGCCGGACGCCGCAGCGTGGCCAAGTCGGTCCGCGCCGTGTTCAAGAAAACGCCCGGCGTCGTGGATGTGGACGACAGCAGCATTGCCGCCGCGCCGCGCTCGGTACTGCTGGTGGATAGACGCAAAGCCGCGCTATTGGGCGTATCGCAACAAGCCATCGTCGCCACCCTGCGTGCGGGCCTGAGCGGCGATGCGGCCAGCTATCTGCACGACGGCAGCAAATACCCGGCCGCCACCGTGCTGCGCCTGCCCGAATCGGCACAAGGCAACCTCGATACCCTGCTGCAACTGGGGGTGAAATCGGCCAGCGGCAAAGTGGTGCCGGTGCGTGAACTGGTGAGCGTGAGCGACACCCTGCGTGAGCAGCCGCGCTATCACAAGGATGGTTTGCCCGTGGTGTTCGTGGTCGGCGACATGGCCGGCAGGGTCGATAGCCCGCTCTACGGCATGTTCGGCATGCGCGGCGACATTGCCCGCATCACCCCGCCCGGTGGTGGCCAGATCGGAGAGTTCTTCATCCGTCAGCCTACCGATCCCTACCGTGGCTACAGCCTCAAGTGGGACGGCGAATGGCAGGTCACCTATGAAACCTTCCGCGACATGGGCGCCGCCTACGGCGTGGGTCTGATCCTGATCTACCTGCTGGTGGTGGCGCAGTTCGGCTCCTACCTGGTGCCGCTGATCATCATGGCGCCGATTCCGCTGACGATCGTCGGCGTGATGCCGGGCCATGCCCTGCTGGGCGCGCAATACACGGCCACCAGCATGATCGGCATGATCGCGCTGGCGGGCATCATCGTGCGCAATTCCATCCTGCTGGTGGATTTCATCCAGCTGCAGGTCAAACAGGGCATGGACCTGCGCGACGCTGTCGTCAGCGCGGCAGCCACACGGGCCCAGCCGATTGCGCTGACCGGCCTTGCCGCCATGCTCGGTGCGTTCTTCATCCTCGACGACCCGATCTTCAACGGCCTCGCGATTTCGCTGATCTTCGGGATCTTCGTCTCGACCCTGCTGACTCTGGTCGTGATTCCACTGCTGTACTACGTATCGTTCCGGCACCGCGTTGCGGCACCGGCCAACCCTGCTTGAACAAGGAGAACACCATGACTTCCTGGCAAATCGTCCGCATTGTCGCCGGCACCTTCATCCTGCTGAGCCTCGGGCTAGGCATTCCCAGTAGCCCGATCTTCGTTTCGCAATGGTGGCTGGCCTTTACCGCCTTTGTGGGCATCAACCTGCTGCAAAGCGGGCTGACCCGCTGGTGCCTGATGGAAAGCATCTTGCGCAAGCTCGGCATACGCGCGGGCGATTAAACTGCGGGTTTTACGGAGCGTTTCCCATGCATATCGCCTGCCCCTACTGCGGCGCGGTCAACCGCGTACCGACCGAGCGCCTCAACGATGCCCCCAACTGCGGCAAGTGCCATCAGGCCTTGCTGCCACTGGAGCCCGTCTCGCTCAGCGACGCACAGCTGGCGCCCTATCTGGCCAATACCGAGCTACCGGTACTGATCGACTTCTGGGCGACTTGGTGCGGGCCATGCCAGATGATGGCGCCGCAGTTCGAAGCCGCCGCCGCGCAGGCACCGGATATCCGCTTCATCAAGGTGGATTCCGATCAGGCACGGGTAGCGGCCGCCCACTTTGCCATCCGCAGCATTCCCACGCTGATCCTCTGGCACGAGGGCCGCGAAATCGCGCGCCATAGCGGCGTGATGCAGGCATCGCAGCTGCTGGCCTGGGCGCGCGGGCAAATCAAGTATTGAAACGACAAGACATGAACTGGCTGAAAAAACTGATGACGACCCTGAACCCGCCGCCACCCGCCATCCCCGATAACGCGATCCTTATCGACGTGCGCTCGCCGGGCGAATACGCCAGCGGCCATGTGGAAGGTGCGCTGAACCTGCCGCTCGATACGATCCAGTTCCAGATCGGCACGCAGGTGCCCGACAAGACCACACCCCTGGTGCTCTACTGCATGTCGGGCATGCGCTCGGGTTCGGCCGGGGCCATGCTGCAACAACTGGGATACACGCAGATCATCAATGGCGGCTCGGCCGGTGCCGTGTCCATGCAGACCGGCCGCCACATCGTACGCAGTTAAGCGGGACTAAAAGCGCCACCAGCCCCAGAAACCATAGCGCGGCCGGGTTTCCCAGGTATTGAGGCGCTCGTCCTTGCGTACATCGTCGATCTGCGTCTGCTGCATGTAATCGAGCACCGGCTCGGGCAGGCCCTGCTTGTTGAGGCGGATGATGTCACTGGCCGTCAGCCGGTAGGTCGAACGCGTTTCGCGCATCTTGGCGATCAGCGCGTCGGGCGTCACGCCCTCCTTGCTCATGCGCAGCGCATCGTCCACCGACACTTGCGGCGGCAAGGTGGCGCAGGCGCCCAGCAAGGCCAGCATGGGGATCAGGGTCAGGTGTCGCTTCATGATGGTGACTCCGTATCGACGATGGGCAAATCCTAGCGCGAATGCCGCCGGCTTTGAACCGGCGGCGGCGCGTATACACCTGAGACCACCATCAAACCCAAACGTGCCCTAACCGATCAGGCGGCGTGGGTGGCAATCACGATCTGCCCGCTCAGTGTCTTGTGCACCGGGCAGCGGTCGGCAATCTCCATCAGCCGCTGGCGCGCAGCATCGTCAATCTCGCCCACCAGCTCGATGCGGCGGTTCAGGGTGTACACGCCGCCGGCTTCGGTATGGTCGATATGCACGCGCACATCGTCCAGCGCCAGACCCTTGCGTTCGGCATACATGCGCAGCGTGATGGCGGTGCAGGCTGCCAGCGCCGCATCAAGCAACTGGTGCGGATCGGGCAAGGTGCCGTCGCCCAGCGGGGTGTCTGCATCAGCCAGCCAGCGCGCGGCCTCGGCTTCAAGCTGGGTGTGATAGCGGCCGGTGTCGGCCTTGCTGGCGGTAACGGTCATGATGGTTTCCCTTTCGTGATGCTGCGCAGGCGCAGTGGATCGGCAAAGCGGACTCAGGCGAGGTCAAATACCAGCACTTCGGCACCCTGGCCTGCGCTCAACGTCAGTGCGCTTTCCTGGCTCAGGATCGCCGCATCCCCGGCATGCAGTACCACATCGTTGATGCTGAGCTGGCCACGCGCAAGGTGCACGTAGAGCTTGCGGCCTGGTGCCAACGGCAACGTGGCGGTCTCGGCACCCTCAAACAAGCCGGCGTAAAGGCGCGCATCCTGATGGATCAGTACGGAACCATCCGCTCCATCGGGGCTGGCAATCAGGCGCAATCGGCCGCGCTTCTCGGCAGCTTCGAAACGCTTTTCCTCATAGCTAGGCGCAATGCCGGTCGCATTGGGCAGCAGCCAGATCTGCAGGAAGTGCACACCGGCGTCGGATGAGTGGTTGAACTCCGAATGCATGATGCCGCGCCCCGCACTCATACGCTGCACATCGCCGGGGCGGATCACCGAGCCGTTGCCCATGCTGTCGCGGTGGGCCAGCGCGCCGTCGAGCACATAGCTGATGATTTCCATATCGCGGTGGCCGTGCGTGCCAAAGCCACCACCAGGTGCCACGCGGTCTTCGTTGATCACGCGCAGTGCCCCCACGCCCATGCGGGCCGGGTCGTAATAATCGGCAAACGAGAAGCTGTGTTGCGATTTGAGCCAGCCGTGATCGGCGTGGCCACGCTGATGGCTTGGGCGGATTTCGAGCATGACACTACTCCTGAAAAACTGAATGGACAGGTGTCATGCTATCCGGGCATATGGTCAGCAGATAGCGGAATGAATTGAGCCGAACGATCGGATTTACTGAACGAGTGGCGCAAGCCAGTACAACAGCGCCGCAGCGGGTATGGCGGCCAGCGCATCATCCAGCATCACGCCAAAGCCGCCCTTGATGCGCGCATCAAACCAGCTGATCGGCCAGGGCTTGGTGATATCGAACACCCGGAACAATGCGAATGCCAGCGCAAAGCCGGCCAACGTCTGTGGGGCCAGCGCCAGCAGTGGCAGCATAGCGACGATCTCGTCCCAGACGATGGCACCGTGATCGCTCACACCCAGCGCTCTGCCGGCACGGCCGCAGACGGGAATGCCGATCAGGAACAGCGGCAGCGCCAGCAGCGCAATCTGGGCCGGCGTCAGCAAAGTGGCGAGCAGCAGATACAGCGGGATCGCCGCCAGCGAACCCAGCGTACCCGGCGCTTTGGGCGACAGCCCACTGCCAAAACCCAGCGCCACAAAGTGGCTGGGGTGGGCAAGCAGAAAGCGCAGGTCGGGCTGGCGAATGGCGGACATGGGTTCAGGAAAAATGGTTGAAGCCGGTTTGCGGCAAGGGCTGGGGCTGACCGTTGGCATCGAGCAGGACGACGCCCTCGCCAGCTGCCAGCGTGCCGATACGCATCAGCGGCAGGCCCAGTGTATCGGCCAGTACGGCAATCTGTGCGCGTGCCGTGACGGGCGCGCTGAATGCCAGCTCGTAATCATCGCCACCACCCAACTGGGCAGCCAGAAAGGCAGGCTGCGCCAACAAGTCGGCCGAGAGCGGCGGCGTGGGTAGCGTGGCGTGCATCAGCCTCGCTTGCAGCTTGGAGCGTGCCGCGAGGTGGCCGATATCAGCCAGCAAACCGTCGGAGATATCGATTGCCGCATGTGCCAGGCCGGCAAGTGCTTGTCCGAGCGCAAGCCGCGGTTCGGGTCGATCAAGTCGCTGAGCACAGTACTGGCTGTCGGCCGCCGCCAGCGTCAACTTGCCATAGCGCTGTTGCACGGCCAGCGCAGCCGCACCGGTCGGGCCAGACAGCCACAGATCATCCCCCGCTTTACCGGCATCACGCCGCAGCGCCTTACCCGGTGCGACTTCGCCCATGACCTGGATGCTGATGGTCAGTGGCCCGCGGGTGGTATCGCCACCGACCAGGTCCACGCCATGCGCATCGGCCAAGGCAAACAGGCCGCGCGCAAAGCCGGACAGCCAGGTCTCATTGGCCTGCGGCAGCGTTAGGCACAAGGTGAACCAGCGGGCCTTTGCGCCCATGGCAGCAAGGTCGGAGAGGTTCACCGCCAAGCTTTTCCAGCCCAGCGATTCAGGATCGATATCCGGAAAAAAATGACGGCCTTCGACCAAGGTGTCGGTCGAGATGGCCAGCTGCATACAGGGCGTGGGCGCGATCAGCGCACAGTCGTCACCGACACCGAGCACCGTGCCGGGCGTGGCACGGGTGAAGTAGCGCTGGATCAGACTGAATTCGTCGAGGGGCATGGGAGATTCGTAGGGTGCCAATCAGCGCAGCGCATTGCACCAAACGCCGTCACATATGCGGTGCAATGCGGCCTTGGGCCTTGTTGCACCCTACATGCTTGCTGCTCAACGACGCTTGTTGCGACCGGCTTCAACTTCTTCGGGGCGGATGGCAATGGCCAGCTTGTCGAGCACGCCGTTGACGAAGCGGTGACCATCGGTACCACCAAAGGTCTTGGCGATTTCGATGGCTTCGTTGATGACCACGGCGTAAGGCGTATCGAGGCGCTGGGTCAGTTCTACCGTACCCACCAGCAGGATGGCCCGCTCCACCGGGCTGACTTCGGCTTCCTCGCGATCCAGATGCGGGCCGTAGATGGCCTTGAGGATTTCCACATCGCGCACGGCGTTGTAGAACAGTTCGCGGAAAAGGGCTTCATCGGCGCGACCAAAGCTGGTGTTGTTGTCACGCAGGAAGCGCTCGATATTGGCGACGTTATCCCCGGTGAGCTGCCACTGATACAGGCCCTGCACGGCAAATTCGCGCGCACGGCGGCGGGCCGACTTTTGCGGGGTTTTCTTGGCTTCGTTCTGTTCGGGGGCTTGGGTCATGGGGTATTCCTGTTCCTGAGTGTAGCGGCACACTCTTGTAGGAGCGGCTTCAGCCACGCGGGCTGGTTAGTTGCATACGGGATCCGGCGCGGCAATCACTGCGGCTACCGGCCTGTCTGTGGCGTGCTTACAGGCGGAAACGGGTACGCAAGGCCTGCTGCAAACGCGCCATTTCCACGGCGACACGGGCAGCATCGGCGCCCTTTTCCTGCATGCGTACCAGCGCCTGATCATCGTTTTCGGTGGTCAGGATCGCGTTGGCAATCGGAATGCCGGCATCGAGCCCGACCTGGGTGACGCCCGAACCGGATTCGTTGGATACCAGTTCGAAATGATAGGTCTCGCCACGGATTACCGCACCCAGCACCACCAGCGCATCGAACTGGCCGGACTTTGCCATGGTCTGCAAGACCAGCGGCGCTTCCAGTGCACCGGGCACTGTGGCCAGCAGCATGTCGGCCTCCAGCACGCCCAGGCGCTTGAGCTCGTCGCGGCAGGCGGTGAGCAAACCTTCGCACACATCGGAGTTGAAGCGGGCCATGACGATGCCCACCTTGAGGCCAGTGCCATCATGGTTAGGGGCGATTTCGGGCAGATGATCAAAATGCGGCATGGCAGAGCCCACTCGTAGGTCGTTGAAAAAAGGGCAGAATTCTAGAGGTCTGCCGTGGATCGGTCAAAAATTCAAGGCTCCAGAAAGCCCGTCACTTCCAGCCCGAAGCCCGCCATGCTCGGCATCTTGCGGGCCGGGGAGAGCAGCTTCATCTTGCCCACGCCCAATGTGCGCAGCATTTGTGCGCCCACGCCATAGGTGCGTAAATCCCATTTGGTGGGGTTGTTCAAGCCCAGCTCGGGCAGCGCGCGGGCCAGCAGATCGTCACCGGTTTCATCACGGTGCAGCAGGATCACCACGCCGCTACCGGCTTCATTGATGGCCTTGAGGCTGGGGTAGATGCCCCAGCTATGGCGAGTCTGGCCGGCGTCCAGCCAGTCGATGACCGACACGGGCTCATGCACACGCACCAGGGTTTCCTGATCGGCGCGGATATCGCCCTTGACCAGCGCCAAGTGCGTGGCCGCCCCGCCCTGTTCGCGGAAAGCCACCATGCGGAACTCGCCGGCCGGCGTCTGCACCATGCGCTCGCCGGCTTTATCGACCAGCGATTCGGTGCGGCTGCGGTACTGGATCAGGTCGGCAATCGTGCCGATCTTGAGGTTGTGTTGCTGGGCGAACTCAAGCAGCTCGGGCAGGCGGGCCATCGTGCCGTCGTCGTTCATCACCTCGCAGATCACCGAGGCCGGCAAACCACCGGCCATGCGAGCCAGATCACATCCGGCTTCGGTGTGACCGGCGCGTGCGAGCACACCGCCCTCACGTGCCATCAGCGGGAAGATATGGCCAGGCTGGACGATATCGGCGGGTTTGGCATCGCGGGCCACAGCAGCTTGCACGGTCCGGGCGCGATCGGCGGCCGAGATGCCAGTGCTGACGCCTTCGGCGGCTTCGATGCTCAGTGTGAAGTTGGTGCCGTGCGATGCGCCGTTCTTGCTCACCATCAAGGGCAGGTTCAGCTGCTTGCAGCGTGCTTCAGTCAGCGTCAGGCAGATCAGGCCACGCGCGTGCTTGGCCATGAAGTTGATTGCCTCGGGCGTGACATGCTCGGCGGACATGACGAGATCACCTTCGTTCTCGCGGTCTTCGTCATCCATCAGGATGATCATGCGGCCGGCGGCAAGTTCGGCAATCAGCTCGGGAATCGGGGAAATGGTGGCGGGCATGGCGTGGCTCGGTGTGCAATGCCGGAGCAGATGCTGCCCGGCGCACCCGTTTTCAAGTCGGGAAGTCCCGATTATAAGCCCTGCGCGCCATCCGGGCCGCCCAAAGCAATGATCTCCAGCTCCGGGCCGGGTTTGAGATGCTTGGTCAGCAGCTTGTAGGTATCCAGATCGAACACTGGTTTAGGCGGGTGTTCGATCAACTCAGCCAGTTCGGCCTCGCTGCGCACGGTGCCCAGATGGCACCAGTGATCGATCAGGTGGATATCCGCGCCCGTGCTGGCCGCGTTGACTTCCTTGACGGCAATCATGCCGCGATACGGCCAGCTGGCGAGCTTGAGCCGTGCGAGCACGGCGCAGGCACGGGCCTGATGCGTCAGTAGCGGCTCCTTCCCCACGCAGGCACCCCGGCACTTGCCGATCTGCATGCCGAAACACGGCGTACCCGCACGACGGCTGGCGCGCTCCAGCCCCAGCGCCACCATGCAGAGCTTGTTCACCTCAGCGAGCTTGCGCAGCGTGTTGGTGGCCTCGCGCTGGCTGGTGTACAGGCCGAAAAGATCGTTCTGCCGGCCAAAGTCCAGATCACGGCCATACACGAGCTCGGGCTGCGCGCTGCCATCGGCATTGGGTTGATAACGCCAGGCGCAAAGGTCGGTATTGCGGCGCAAACGCTGGTTGTGCGTAGGCTGCTGCTCCTTGATCAAGCGCGCTTCCAGCAGCAGCGCACCGAGCTCGCCAGCCGTATCGATCCAGTCGATACGGGTGATCTGCTGGGATATCCGCATCTCTTTGTGGGCGCGGGTATCGGCCGCAAAATGGGAGAGCACACGCTTCTTGAGGTTGTTGCTCTTGCCGATATATAGCGGCAAATCGTTCTCGCCGTAGAACAGGTACACGCCATGGCTATCCGGGATGTCATCGAGTACATCGGGGTCCAGCCCCGGCGGCAGGCTGGGCTGGCGGCTGATGCCTTCGAGCGCGGCATCCAGCTCATCACGCGGCCGCTCGGCCTTCATCTTGACCAGGAACTGGTAGATCAGCTGCGCATCGGTCAGCGCCCGGTGGCGCTCGCCGCTGACGACCAGGCCATTGCGCTCGGACACCGCATCCAGATTGTGTTTGTACTCGCCCGGAAACAGCTTCTTGGAGAGTTTGACCGTGCACACTACGCGCGATTTGAAATCCAGCCCGGCGCGCTTGAACTCATTGCGCAAAAAGCCGTAATCAAAGCGCGCGTTGTGGGCCACGAACACGCGGCCCTGCAAGCGGGCGAGCAGATCGGGCGCCAGCGTAGCAAACACGGGCGCGTCGGCCACCATGGCGTCGCTAATGCCGGTAAGCCGCGTGATGAACGGCGGGATCGTGGTTTCAGGGTTGACCAGCGAACTCCACTCGGTGGCAGTGTTGCCATCCCACTCCACGATGCCGACTTCGGTGATGCGATCGCGCTGGGCGTTGGCCCCGGTGGTTTCGAGGTCGACGAAGACAAAGGGTTGGTCGAGCAGGCTGGGCATGATGATGCATGGGGTGAGCGAGTGAGGATTGTCTCACGTCCTTGGGGCACTACCGACGCGCTCGCTGTGTTCAGGCATCAGGGCCGTTGCCAGTAACCTTGCTGCGCCCTCAGTCAAACGTCCACGAGTACAGCACATCCACCGAGCTGGTGAGACCCGTGGTCAGCGCGACCGATACCCGCCGCGTCAGCTGGTAACTGAGCTTCACCGCATAGCCCACGCCATCGAGCGACTGTTCGTAGCTCACATAGGCACGATCCGACAAACGCTTGCCCAGGCTCACCACCCGCCCCGCCAGGGCATTGCCGGCGGCATCGGTCTTACTGGTATCGGTATAGGCATCCGAGCGGCCCAGGCTGATGTCGTCGAGCCCCAGCTTACCCGCCATTTGCTGACGCAGACCCACTGACTCGCCAGCCGACAGCAAGGCATCCGCCGCGGTAATCAGCAAATCGGCGTCCCCTCCGCCGCTGGCCGAACCCCGGCCCAACACCAGCCAGGAGAGCTTTTCTGCGTCGGTCATGCCGCTGTCGGAAGTCAGCGATACGCTCGGTGCGCGGGCGGTACCGAGTATCTTCACCCCCACCACCACCGGCAGGTTCTTGCGTTCGGCCAGAATGTCGAGCGCCGGATTATCGAGCGGCCCCTGAAAGGTCAGAATGCCGCGGGTGATGGCCAGATTCTGGCCGTAAGCGGCATAGCGGCCTTCCTCCACATGCAGTGAGCCACTGCCACCCAACGATTGCTTCGGGCTGGCCGACATGCGTACTGATCCGGACAAACGCGCGTCCAGACCATAGGCCTTGAAAACGAAGCGGTTCCCCAGATCGAGGTCCAGCTTCAGTGTCAGCGGCGTGGGTTTGGGCTTGGGTCTGGTTTGCGAACCGCGACCCAGCACGATCACATCGTCGCCGAGCACGGCCGCGCTGCTCTTGATCTGCTCGATATAGCCTTCGTCCGCAGTGAGCTTACCCGTCAGCGTGAGTGCCTCGCCCAGCACGCCCAAGCTGGTGTTGCCGGAGACCACCAGGTTACGGTCAGGCCGGCTCAGCACGGCAAAGTGATCAAACTTCACTTCCAGCGCGCCTTCGGGGCCGGCATCGCGCAGGGCCATGCGGCCTGCTCCGGTGAGGCCGCCCTTGCCCGCCTTGAGCGAGAGCGTGGCGAGCTGTGCGGTGTCACCATCGAGCGTGGCTTCGACCTTGCCTTCGTGCCAATGGATGCCGGCATCCGGCATGCGCACTGCCACATCCTGCGCATTGAAGCGGCCAAACCAGCGCGGGACAGCATTGCTGCCACTGGCACTCATCTCGGCCGCGAGCTTGCCCTCGACCTTGGCGGTAGGGCCCAACAGCGGGCCTATCCACGCCAAGGAGGGCATCTCGGCCTGCAAACGGCCTTCCAGTGCCGCAGCGGGCTCGGGGCGCCAGCCCGCGGGGGTGCGCTCGAACCGGGTCGCAATCCGGCCCTTGGCCCAACCAAACGATTCGGATTGCAGATCCAGCGCAAGGGCGGCCAGATGGCCCGCCAGATCCAGCTGGACCCGTGCGTTGGCCAAGCGCAGCGGCATGGGTTTGACGCTGGGGTCCTCCACCCGCAGGGCCAGATCGCCGGCTTCGCGCTCCACCACCAAGTTGCCCGATAGCGCTTTGTCGCCCTGCAGATCAAACCGCGCAGCCACCACCAGATCGGTATCGACACGCCGGGCCACATCGGGGAAACGCTTTACCCACTCGGCCAGTGCAAACGCACGCAACTCGCCCTTGGCAGCAAACTGCCCACCCTGCCATTCCAGACGGCTGATGCGCAGATTGCCGCCAAGTATGGTCGCGTCCAGCCCGGCCAGGCTGCCACCACTGGTCTGCACCACCAGTTGCGCCGGGTTCGCGAGCTTGATCGGCCAGTCGCCACGGCTATCAAGCTGCTCGACGCGGCCGCGCCAGGTGTGCTGATCCAGTGCACCTGCAGCACGGATACGGACATCAATGGCTTGCCCCGCCAGCGTGCCGGTACCGTCCAGCTCTGCCAGATGGGCCGCCTGGGTGCCAGCAATGCCAAAGCGCGCGCGCGCCAGCGTGAGTTTGGGGGCCTGCAGGTTGTCGATGCCCAGCCGCAGGGTCAAGGGGCTGTTGGCCGGCTTGTTCGGGCTGGCATCGAGTCGCGCAGCCAGCTCCGCATGTGCCAGCGTGACCTCGCCGGGCAGCTTGAGTTTGTCGCCCCGCGCCGTGCCCTCTATGGTGGGGCGGCGCAAGTTGCCCGCCAGCGTGAGTTGCGCCGTGGCGGCTCCGCCAAAACCGGGGCCCAGACCGCCGATATCGGGCATCTGGATATCCACCTTCAGCTGATCGCCCTTGCGGCCAAAACCGCCCTGCAGATTGAGCCGATTGGGACCCAGCACGGCGGCCACGGCCACATCCTGCAGCACCTCGCCGCGCAAGGTGGCCGTCGCCTGTCCCGACAGAGGCTGATCGTTGAAGCGGCTGGGCGTCAGCACCAGCTTGAATTGCCCACCCACTGGCGCCCCAAGCTGGCCACTGGCCGAGAGCGTGGCACCGATACGCCCGGAGGCAATCCGGTGGCCAGCCAGCGTGCTCAGGGTGGCGGGATCAAACTCCTTGATCTGCCCATCGAGCACGAAGCGGCGCTTGCCTGCGAGACCGAGTTCCCCACGCAGACTGACTTCGCCACGGGCGCCATCGCGGTTCGCCAGCAGGCGCACACTCTCCAGTTTGAGCAGACGCGCGGCGGGATCGGTGCCACGCAAGGCGGCATCGAGCACCAAGCGAAGCTGGGCGTCACCGATATCGGCCTGGAACCTGGGTTGCGCTGGTGCCCCCTGCACGGCAATCTTGCCGCCCAGCACCATGGGGGGCGCCCCGAACTGGGCGAGGTCGATGGCCTCCAACAGCGCATTGAGCGCGAGTTGATCGGTGCCGGCCGTGCCACTGAGACTGAGCCGGCCACGCCCTAGCCGGGCATCAAAGCGCTGCAGCGTCACGCGGGCGGGGTCAAGTTGTAGCCGTGCGTCGATGCGTTCCAGCGGCAAGCGTTCGCTCTGCAGGGGGCCGGCCAGCGGATTGCGCAGCGCAATGTCTACCCGCACCTGCTCGGCCGCGGGGTTGGCCCCGGGTTGGGCCTGAACCTGTAGGTCGAGCGCGGTGCGGGGCAGGCGCGGGGACAGCACGCGCAGATCCATGGCTTCGGTATCGATACGGCCCGCCTGCAGCAAGCCCAGATGGCTGCTGGCAAACGGTCTGAGTGTGAGATCCATCGCGCCACGGAATGGTTTGGCGCCCTGCGGACCGCCACTGGCTTGGGCCTTGAGTGCCAGCCGCTCCAGGCTGCCACCCAGTGAGGCCGCCAGCTGCCAGGGCGCATCGCTGGCCGTGCCTTGCAGACCCAGATGGCCCCGGATGGCAAATGGCCGGTGGCCATCGAGCCGCAACTGGCCGCTGGCGGCAAACCAGGGGGTTTGCGTCGCGTCGAGCCAGAGCTGGTGATGATCGCCATCGCTCTCGGCGCGCAAACGCGTGGACCCCAGCACAGGATGCTGATCCACCATCAGGCTGACCAGTGTGGCGGATTGCAGCCTGACGCTTAACGGGAGCGCCAGGGAGTCGGGCACCACCGTGGGTTCATGGCTGGGCCGGGTGCGGATCGCCATGGCGCCCAGCGCCAGTTCGTGGACACGCAACTCCCCGCCCAGCAGGGCCAACGGTTGCCAGCGCAAGCGGGCGCTGTCGAGCCGGACATCGGCACTGGCGGTGCGGACACGTATATCCAGAAGCACCAGATCGCGCCACAGGCTGCCCTGCACTTGCGCCACGCTGAACGCCCCACCCGATAGCTGGCCCGCCAGCGCAAACAAGCCACGTGTACCGGTAGGGCTGGCCGCCAGCAGGATGAACGCTGCGAGGCCACTTACCAGCATGAACAGCAATAGCTCCAGCCACACCGGCCCGAGGCGGAAACGCCGCGAAACCGCTGCCGGTGACGCAGCTTGCCCTGTCTGACGCGAAGCCGTGCGCCCGGCCAGATACTGCCGCCACCTTGCCCGCAAGGCATGCAAGCCGCGCATCAGAACCCGGCCCCGAGCGAAAAGTGAAAGCGCAATTTGCGCTCATCCAGGCCATAGCCCAGATCTAGCGCCACCGGTCCCACCGGGCTGGCCCAGCGCGCCCCGACGCCCACGCCTTTGACGGCCTTGAACTGCAACCAGTCATAGGCTGCACCACCCACATCGGCAAACACGGCACCACGCCACTTGCCCACGATGCGGTGCTGATATTCCGCGCTACCCGTGGCCAACACCCGGCCGCCGAGCACGGCACCACTGCCTTCGTCGCGCGGGCCGAGGGATTGGTAGGCATAGCCACGCACCGAACCCGATCCGCCAGCACGGAACAGCCAGTCGGTAGGGATGGAGGCCGTGCTGTCGGTGAGCACCTGCCCGGCCTCGCCACGCAACAACACCAGACCCGCTTCGCCCAGCGGCGTATACCAGGCGGCACGCCCCCACGCACGCACGAAGTTACTGTCCGACAGCAATGCTTTGGCTGCTCCGCCAAACTGCCAGCTCAGCAGCATGCCGCGGCGCGGGTCATTCGGTACATCCAGTGCATTGCGGGTCCAGGATTGCGATAGCACCAAGGCGGCGTTGCGTTCAGCCGGCAAGCCCTGGATGTATTCGTTGGACAAGGTGTATTGCAAGGCCTGAGTGACTTCAATCCGGCCCTTGAGCCGGCTGCGTTGCGTACCGAGGGTGCGCGTCGTGGTGATCAGGCCGGATACATCTTCACGGTTCAGTTTGAAACTGGCGCCGTAGCGATAGGCATCATCATCAGGCGGCAATTGCACCCCGGCGTTGAAGGTCTGCTCACGCTGCTGCAGCTTCACCCCCACATCGCCTATCCAGCCACGGCCGCGCAGATTGTTGTCGCGCAGGGCCAGACTGGTGCGCGGGCCTTTGTCGGTGTCGTAGCCGATACCGGCTTCGGTCTTGTAGCGCGGGGCCTCGGTGAGTTCGACGCGTACCGGCACGTTATCGGGCTTGGCTGGATCAATCGGCACATCCAGGAACACATTGGAGAAGTACGGCGTGTTCTGCAGCGCGGTCTGGAAATCCAGCAGCTTCTGCTGGCTATAGGGCTCCCCCGGCGCAAAGGTCTGCAAGCGCTCGACGAGCACGCGCGGGTACTGCTTGAGGCCGTTGATCTCGGTCTGCCCCAAGGTGAAACGCGGACCGGAGTGATAGACCACCGAGAGTTCGGCGGCGTCTTTGTCAGGGTCGATGCGCGCCGTGCTGTCGGCAATGCTGGCCGCGGGGAAGCGGTCGATGACCATGGCCTGCAGGCCGCGCCGCTTGGCGGCATCCCAATCGGGCTGGGTAAAGTAGGCACCCATGGGCAGCGGCCACACTTCGAGCAGTTCGGCCCAGCGCGGCTGGAAATCAGGTTCGTCGCGGATCGGGCCTTCCACGCGCACATCCACATCATGGATCAGCGCCTGCTCGCCGGGGATGACCTTGAAGCGCACGCGCAGACCTTGGCCCTCGGTGACCATGCGCGATTCGATCTTGGGGCGGAAATAGCCCTGCGGCGCCAGCAGGGTCTGGATTTCAGCCGGCGTGGCTGCATAGAGGCGATCCAGCTGTTCGCGATCAAGATAATCACTGCCCTGCCAGCGCACGATGCCGAGGTTATCCTCCAGCAAGGTATCGAAATCGCCGGGCGCATCGATATCCACCCGGTAGTCGAGTCCGGCCGCAAGCAGCGGAGTGCTCAGCAGCGCGGCGATCAGCAAGGACAAGCGGGAAGTTTTGGGCAGCACGATGGGCAGTGTAGCGAGCATGGCTGCGGCCGTCATTGCATGACGTTCGCTGCCAGCCCCGGGGCAAGTCAAAACAAGGATTTATGCGACATCCGGCGTTTCCAGCCCGGATATATTCGCCGTAAAATCGAGCTGTCGGCGCAACTGGCTGACACTCGGACCGACCCTGCACTCTGACCAGACCATCATGAACATCGCCGGTTCCACCAACTCGCTCTACACCACCGCCCGGCTGCACACGCCGGGTTGTAGCTGCTCGCTGTGCAGCCCGGCACCGGTCGACACCGCCAGCAAGCTCGAAGAACCCGGCAAGCTCAGCACCGAAAGCACCCGCGTCAAACTGGGTAGTGAACTCTCGTCCGAGGAAGAACAGCAGATCGCCAAGCTGCGCGCCCGTGATCGCCAGGTGCGTCAGCACGAACAGGCACATATGGCTGCCGCCGCAGGTTTGGCCGTATCCGCCCCCAGCTATACCTATCAGCGCGGGCCGGATGGCGTCAGCTATGCCATCGGTGGCGAAGTCAGCATTGATGTTTCGCCGGGCCGCACGCCCGAAGAAACACTCGAAAAAGCCCAGCAGATCGAGCGCGCCGCGCTGGCACCCAAAGATCCCTCGGGCCAGGATCAGGCTGTGGCCGCGCAAGCCCGGCAGATGGCGCAGGAAGCGCGCATCGAACTGAGCACGCAGGACAAGGAAGAGGCTGGCGCAGCCAACGCCGACCCAGCCTCGACGGCCTCGGCATCAGCGCAACAAGACGACACGCGCAGCAATCGCGCCAGCCGGGCCTATGCCGCGCAGCAATCCCCCACCCTTCAGCCCTCGCTGATCAGCGCCTACGCCTAGCTTCACGGCGCGGGGTGCAATGCGCTGTGCTTACTGCGCCCTATTCGAATCGCACCTGCCCGAACGTCTCTACCCTGTTCGTCGTTGTCGCACTCGGTTAGGCTTGTGCCTACCCGAACAACCCCTGTGCACCTCGCCACCCGCGATCCCCGCACCGATCCGCAAGCGCCCACCATGACCGCCGCCCTCCAGACCGCCCTCGCCGCTCTTGGCACCGCCCCGCTCACCGAAGCCAGCCTGCGCGAGCACATTCATCGGCTGTTCCAGCGCGTGCTCAACCAGGGCCCCAAGGAGACCTACCTCGCCAATCACTCACTGGGCCGCCCGCTTGATGCGATGGCGAGTGACCTGGCCGAAGGCGCCGCCGCTTGGTACAGCCGTCTCGACGACGCCTGGATGCCCTGGTGGAACGAGATGACGCACTGGCGGACCAATACCGCGCAACTGCTGGGCGCGGCCCGCCCCGACTGCATCGTGCCCAAGACCAGCGCCGGCCAAGGCCTGCGCGCCGTGCTCAATCACTACGACAACACCCCGCGCGTGCTGAGCACTACGGGAGAGTTCGACTCCATCGACCATATCCTCAAGCAGTACCAGGCGCGTAACCGCGCCGAGGTGCAATGGGTCGGCGCGCGCGACGATGGCCGCTATGCGGTGGATGACCTGATCGCCAGACTCGATGGCATCGACCTGGTCGTGGTGTCGCACGTGTTCTTTGCCACCGGCCAGGTGCTGGCCGACGTGGAGAAGCTGATCGATGCCGCGCACACCGCCGGTGCCCGGGTGATGCTGGATCTGTATCACAGCTATGGCGTAATCCCCGTCGATATCGCCGCACTGGGCGCCGATTACGCGATTGCGGGCAGCTACAAATACCTGCGCGGCGGGCCCGGTGTGTGCTGGCTGTACGTGGCACCGCAGCATCTGGCCGATGGCGCACACACGCTCGATACCGGCTGGTTCGCCAAGCGCGAGCCGTTTGCCTATGCGCGCCCCGTGCCGCCCGAGTTCGCCGAGGGTGGCGATGCCTGGATGGAGTCCACCTTCAATCCGCTGGGGTTCTATCAGGCGCGCTCGGGTCTGGCGCTGGTGAGTGGTTTGGGCGTGGCTCGGTTGCGCGCCTATTCGCTGGCCCAGAAGCGCGCGTTATCCGCAGCACTGGCTGCGCGTGGTATCGACCACTTCGGTGCTGATGCAGCTTACGGCGCCTATGTGACGATCCCGCATGCCGACCCGATGGCACTGGCCAAGCGCCTGCACGCGGCCGGTATCAACGGCGATGCGCGCTCTGCCGGGCTGAGGCTGTGTCCGGATATCCTCACGACGAGCTCGGATATCGAGCACGCCGCGACCGTTCTGCATCGGGTATTGGCTCAGCCCACGGCGTAGGGTGCAATAAGGCCTCCGGCCGCGTTGCCCCTTTAAGGCCTCAGTTCGCCTGCGGACTCACCCGCAACACGCTGCCCTTCGCCTCATCGGTCAAGAGATAGATCAATCCGTCTGGCCCCACCCGTACATCGCGAATGCGCTGCTTGATCTCGGTCAGCAAGCGCTCCTCACTCACGATGCGCGTGCCGTCGAGCTCCAGTCGCGCCAGCATCTGGCCGCGCAGGCCGCCCACCAGCAGGTTGCCGCGCCACTTCGCGAATGGCTGGCCGCCATAAAACGCCATGCCCGATGTGGCAATGCTGGGTACCCAGTAATGCAGCGGCTGTTCCATGCCGGACTTGGTGGTGCCCTCGCCGATCTTGGCGCCGCTGTAGTCCACGCCCCAGGTAATCACCGGCCAGCCGTAGTTACGCCCGGCTTGAGTCAGATTGACCTCATCGCCACCCTTGGCGCCATGCTCGTTCGTCCACAGCTGGCCGGTTTGCGGATGGATGGCCGCGCCTTGCAGGTTGCGGTGGCCGTAGCTCCAGATCTCGGGCAATGCGCCCTCGCGCTTCACGAAAGGGTTGTCGCTGGGCACGCTGCCATCGCTATTGACGCGGATGACCTTGCCCAGATGGTTATCGAGTGTCTGCGCCCGCTTCTTCTGGCTGTAACGATCCCCCGTTGTGATGAACAGCTTGCCATCGGGTGCAAACGCCAGCCGCGAACCGAAGTGCAGTGCCGAATCAATCGCAGGTTGTTGGCGGAAGATGACCTTGACCTCACTGAGGCCGTTGTCGCCCAGCTTGGCGCGCAGCACGCTGGTGCTGTTGGTCCTGCCGCCACGAGGTTCGGCAAAGCTCAGGTAGACGGTGCGGTTCTGCGCAAAAGCCGGGTCCACGGCCACATCCAGCAAGCCGCCTTGTCCGGTGACGGCAATGGCCGGCAGTCCAGCAAGTGGCGTGGAAACCTTGCCATCCTTGTCGATCAGGCGCAGGCGGCCTTCGCGCTCGGTGACCAACATCCGGCCGTCCGGCAGGAAGGCGGCACCCCAAGGGTTGGCGAGACCCTCCGCAAAGCGTTCCACACGCAGCGCGTAGTGCTCGCTCTTCAGCGTAGCGAGCGTTTCGCCAGCCATTGCCGGCAAGGCGGCGCCCAGCAGGCACAGGCTCAGCAGGTGATGGGTCCAGGGTTGCATGATCAGCTTTCGAGGAGGAGACGAGCGGGCAATCAGATCCAGCCCGCGCGGCGGAAACGCAGGTAGAGGGCAAGGTCGATGACGACCATCACGGCTAGCGTGATCGGATATGCGAGCGGTTGCTTGAGTTCCGGCATGTGCTCGAAATTCATGCCGTATACCCCGGCGATCATGGTCGGCACCGCAAACAGGGCGGCGTAGGCGGCGAGTTTCTTGCTCACGGCCGAGTCATCAAGCGAGATCATGGCTAGGTTCACCGAGATGGCGGTGGTCAGCATTTCGCGCAGTGACTCAGCAGAGCGGACGATGCGTTCTAGGTGGTCGTACACATCGCGGAAGTATTCCTGCATGCCCATGCACACGCCGGGCACGCGGCCGCCATCGAGATGCGATACGGCCTCCAGCAGCGGCGAGGCAGCATGGTTGAGCTTGACCAGCTTGCGCTTGAGCTCGTACAGCTCTTCTACATTGAGCCGGCCCTGGCCTTGGCGCGAGAACAGCCTGTCCTCAATCGCATCCAGCTCGGTTTCAAACTGGCTGATCACGCCGAAATAGCGATCCACAATCGCATCCAGCAAGGCATAGAGCACAAAGCCCGAGCCATGCTGGAGCAGTTCCGGCTCACGCTCGCAACGCTCGCGCACGTTCAGGAAGCCCATGCTGGAGCGGTTGCGGATCGACAGGATGTAGTTCTTGCCGACAAAGATCGCCACCTCACCCACTTCCAGCTCGGCCTCTTCCACATGCAGCGCATGCACCACGCAAAACAGCATGTCGCCGTATTCCTCGATCTTGGGGCGCTGGTGGCCGTGGCGCGCATCTTCCACCGCGAGCGGATGCAGATCGAATTCTTCGGCCATGGTGGTGATTTCATCGGGACTCGCGTCCTTGAGCGCCACCCAGACAAAACAATCGGGCTGGGTGAGGAAATCACTGATGTCCTCGACGGGGATATCGGCAATCTTTTTGCCGGCGCGGTAGGCAGCGCAGTTGATCAGCATGGCCAGTCCATTAAAGAAGAAGTGCTTATTCGTTTAACTCTCGAGCGTCAGCGAGGCCCTCGCGGCGGCGATGCCCAGAGTTCTTGGCGCTTAGCGCCTGGAACCTGGTCCATGCACCGCTGGCGAGGGGGGGTGGAATCAAATAGCGATAACACATGGATTCCCCCCGGCTCTCAAAGCACCCGGCTTTGCCGGGTGGGGCGCTGCGTTTCCGGATTACCAACCCGTCCGCATAATCTTCGTAGCGAGAATTTGCCTGCCTTCAGCGCAGGCTATCGGTAATATCGTTTCAGAACGCCATCTTAGCCCAGCCGGAGTCTTCATGAGCCTGATCTCCCTCCCCATGCAAGCTACCAAGCGCATCGCCTTGGTTGCCCACGACAATATGAAAGCCAACCTGCTGGAATGGGCGCGCTACAACCGGGGCTCGCTGAGCCGTCACCATCTGTTTGCCACCGGCACCACGGGTAGCCTGATCGAGCGCGAGTTGAGCCTGCCGGTCAAACGCTACGAGAGCGGACCGCTGGGCGGTGACCAGCAGATCGGCGCGGCCATCGTCTCGCGTGAAGTCGATTTCCTGATCTTCTTCTGGGACCCGCTCGAACCCCAACCGCACGACCCCGACGTGAAAGCCCTGCTGCGTATGGCAGTGGTATGGAATATCCCCATGGCCTGCAACCGCGCCTCGGCCGATTTCCTGATCTCGTCCAGCCTGCTGGATACGCCGTATGATCGACTGGTGCCTGATTACCGCGGCCACCAGCAGCGTCCTGTCAAAGTCTGAATCCGGAGCCTCACACCATGCGTACCCTGCTGATCACCCTGCTGGCCCTTTGCCTGCCCGCCCAAGCTGGCGGACTGGATGCGCTGAGCGACAAGGATGCCGCCTCCGGCCTCAAGGAGGCACTGGTACAAGCCGCCGGCGTGGCCGTGGGTCAGCTCGATCAGAACGATGGTTTTCTGGGTAATGAACAGGTGCGCATTCCCCTGCCCGAGCGCCTGCAAAAAGCAGAGAAGATGCTGCGCAAACTGGGCATGAGCAAACAGGCCGACGAGCTGATCACCAGCATGAACCGCGCTGCCGAAGGTGCAGTCAAGGAAGCCAAGCCCATCCTCGTCGATGCGGTCAAGAAGATGAGCTGGCAGGATGCCAAGGGCATCCTCACCGGCGGTGACAACGCCGCCACCGACTACTTCCGTCGCACCACCAGCGAGGCCATCGCCGCCCGCTTCAAGCCGGTAGTGCAAAAGGCCACCGCCAAGGTTAAAGTCGCCCAGCATTACGATGCCTACGCGGGCAAGGCAGCCAGCCTGGGTCTGATCCGCGCCGAAGACGCCAATCTGGATGACTACGTCACGCGCAAGGCCATGGACGGCCTGTTCCTGATGATCGCCAAGGAGGAGCAGCAAATCCGCGCCGACCCGATGGGTCAGGCCAGCAAGCTGCTCAAGAAGGTATTCGGTTCACTCTGAATTCGCGGAGCACATCATGTCCAGCACCCTCATCTCGCTGTTCGGCTTCAAGACCTGGGCGCAGACCGAGCTGTTTGAGGCCGTCGCGACACTCTCGGCCGAGCAGTACGCCGAGGCCCGCCATACGGCGATCCGCATCCTCAACCATATTCATGTGGTGGACCGCATCTTCGTCGGCAATCTGCAAGGGGTCGCACACGGCTATACCGCGACCAACACCCCCGAAACGCCCGAGTTGGCCGCTTTGCAGCGTGCGGCCAACGAGACCGATCGCTGGTATCAGGACTACGTGGCCCGACTCAGCCCCACCGATCTGGCCCAGCCAATGCGCTTCACCTTTACCGACGGCGACGCTGGCACGATGACGCATGAGGAAATGCTGCTCCATGTGATCACCCATGGCGGCTACCATCGCGGCGCGGTGGGCCGCATCCTTGCACAGTGCGGCGTTGCGCCGCCGCGCGAGCTGTATACCAAGTTCCTGCATCAGTCCGAGCCGCAGCGTCGCGGCTGACGCACCAAGCACGCCTCTCCAGCACGCAAGGATCACCCATGCCCATCGCCCAAGGCCGCTTCCAGGTCACCATGACACCGCAAGCCGAGACCGGTTCCACCGATGGCGTCAGCAATCTGGGGCGGATGGCGTTGGACAAGGTGTTCGAGGGCGATCTGGCCGGTACGGGCAAGGGCGAGATGCTGACGGCGATGACGCAGACGCCAGGCTCAGCCGGCTATGTGGCGATCGAACGCTTCAGCGGCAGCCTGCATGGACGCCAGGGTGGTTTTGTATTCCAGCACAGCGGCACGATGACTCGCGGCGAGAAGCAGTTGTCGATTACGGTGGTGGCCGATTCAGGCGTGGGTGAGCTGGCCGGCATCCGTGGTGAGTTCAGCATCCGGATCATCGACGGCCAGCATCTGTACACGTTCGACTACGACTTACCCGGCTAACGGCTGAATCATTGCATCAAGGCCGATACCAGAGCCGCTTGTCGTTCAAGGGTGTGTGCTCGGGCAGGAGCGGGTTATCCAGGCGGATGACCGTCCGGTTCGAGGATTCAAGGTGTTTGAGCACATCGGCAAACCGCGCCCGGAACAGGGCATCAAAGCTGCCATCCGCGAGGGCCAGCATCAGGCCTCGTTCAATGGTCCGGGCCAGCTGTGGTTGCTTGCGGGAGACAAAAAAGTACGAATCTGCCGGATAGCGGATCAGCAGGTGCTCGTCCACCACTATCCCTTGTGCACGGAAGGTCTCCGCTTCGCGCCAGGCTTCCACGACCGAGCGCGGGCAATAGTCGTAGCGTCTTGCGCGCAGCATGGCAAACAGGCTGTCAAAACTGACTGCCGTCTGCACATTGAGGGCGTTGGCGATCAGGATGTCGCTATCCGGCCAGGTTCCCACCTGGCCAGCCGTGAAGCGGCGCAAGTCGTGAATCGTACGCACCTTCGCCAACAGCTCGCGCTGATCAGCACGCACGAGTGCAACGCGCCAACCCATCAGGCCCTTATAGATAGGCACCCTTACCGGCAGGAGATCATGCTCGCGTTCCCGGGTGGTCACGCTCCACATTACGTCCACCCCTTGCCCGGCCGCCAGTTCGCGTAGCGCGCGGCTTTGCGGGATGACCAGGGCAGACGGTGAGAGGGTGGCCGGGCTGCCCGCTTTTTTGAGGGCAAGCCGCAGGAGATCGACCGGATAATCGACTTGCGGGTGACCGGCGTGGGCGCGTTTGGGGTAAACCAATACCTCGGCGTGCGCGGGCACCATCAGCATGCGGGTGAGGAGCAGACAGGCAATCGCGATGCCCGCCACAGGCCATCGCCGCATCACGCTAGTCGATTGCTTGGTCAGGAACACCCCGTCCCCCAACAAAATCAGCGATTTCACCCATTTGGATGATGGCAAGCGTAGCACGCTGGCCTAGACTGCCGACAGCTTTCAAACGGGGAATCCCTATGACGACGCCACCCGCAGCCAGTACATCCGACGAACAGTCTGCACTGGCCTTGTGTGCCCGTATCGATGCACTGACCGCCGAGCTGCATGATGCACTGGCCCAGTTTCGTCAGGGCCACGGCATGCCGCCACCTGCCGACGCAATGCCCTCCCCCGCTGCAGCGTCCCAACAAAGGGCCTGAAGCACGGGCATGCCGACAGCGCGGGCGGGGCGCGGAGCCCTTGCCCGCGGTTCACCGCAACAAAAGCGTCAATCCCCGGTAATACGCACTCGCCACAATCGCCGCTCCAAAACACACAACGTCCTGGAGCGTGCCATGAGCCATATCGAAGACAGCGAGAACCAGTCGGTCAACCCGACTTCTGCCGAGCATTTCAACCAGCTGGTCGAACGCGTGATCAGCCGTCGCGGGGTCATGAAAAGTGGTCTGGGTTTGGGTGCCTTTGCTTTTCTGGGTGGCAGCCTGGCCGGTTGCAACAGCAGCGATCCGGTACCCGAAGCCCCCATTGCCCCGCCGACAACTCCGGCAGCACCGCTGATCAACTTCAAGGCCGTGGCCGCCGGCAGCGGTGACACCATTGTCGTGCCCGAGGGCTATCAGGCCGAGATCATGGCGCCTTGGGGCACCCCGCTGGTCAAGGGCGCACCTGCCTGGAAACCCGATGGCAGCAACTCCGGTGCCGACCAGGCCCTGCAAGTGGGCGACAACCACGACGGCATGCACTTCTTCCCCATCAGCGCCAACAGCAGCACCGAAGGCCTGCTGGTGATGAACCACGAGTACATCAACCCCGAATACTTCTACGCCTACGAGGCCGGCCAGACCGACGTCTTCGGCACCTGGACCCTCGACAAGGTGCGCAAGGCCCAGCACGCCCACGGCGTCTCGGTCATCCATATCAAGAAGGACAGCGCCGGCAAGTGGCAGATTGTGGCCGACTCGGCCTACAACCGCCGCATCCACGGCAATACGCCGATGACCATCACCGGCCCGGCGGCTGGCCACGCGCTGATGAAGACCAGCGCCGATCCGTTCGGCAGCTTTGTCTACGGCACGCTGAACAACTGCGGTAACGGCCACACGCCTTGGGGCACCTACCTGACCTGCGAGGAGAACTTCAACGGTTACTTCGGCACCACCGTAGCCGGCGCGACGCGCACACCGCTGATGAACCGCTATGGCCTGTCGTCGGGCCTCTCGGGCTATCGCTGGGAGCAGTTCGATACGCGCTTTGACTGGGCCAAGGAGCCGAACGAATCGAACCGCTTCGGCTGGATGGTGGAAATCGACCCGTTCGACCCGACCTCCACGCCCAAGAAGCGCACCGCGCTGGGCCGCATCAAGCACGAGAACTCGGCCTATGCACTGGCCAACGACAACCGCGTGGTCGTTTACATGGGCGACGATCAGGTCAACGAGTTCGTCTACAAGTTCGTGTCCGACGGCAAGTACGATGCCGCCAACCCCAACGCCAACCGCAATCTGCTCGATAGCGGCAAGCTCTATGTGGCCAAGTTCAACGACGGCGCCACCAAGGGCGACAGCATGGGCACCGGCGAGTGGGTACTGCTCGACAAGGTCGCCAACGCCGCACTGGCCGCCGATGCGAACTTCCCCGATCAGGCCACGGTGCTGATCAACACGCGCCAGGCCGGTACCGTGGTGGGTGCAACACCGATGGACCGCCCCGAGTGGGTCACTGTGCACCCCACCACCAAGGAGGTGTACCTCACGCTGACCAACAACTCAGGCCGCAGCGCCGCCAATGTGAACGACGCGAACCCGCGCGCCGCCAATATCTACGGCCAGATCATCCGCTGGCGCGAAGCTGGTGGCGATGCTGCCGCACTGACCTTCGAATGGGATCACTTTGTTCTTGCCGGCAACCCCAAGGCCAGCCCGCTGGTTTCAAACGGTTCCGGCAACATCAATGCCGACAACACTTTCAACAGCCCGGATGGCTTGGCGTTCGACCCTGAAGGCCGCCTGTGGATCCAGACGGATGGCTCGTTTGCCAACACGGGCGGCTATGCCACCCAAGGCAATAACCAGATGCTGATCGGCGATCCGAAGACCAAGGAAATCCGTCGCTTCCTGGTGGGCCCTGCCGGCTGTGAAGTCACCGGCATCACCTTTGCGCCGGATATGAAGACCGTGTGGGTCAACATCCAGCATCCGGGCGAATACGGCAGCCACCCGAATCGCCCCACGGTACCGGCCGGCACCAGCGCTGATGTCTACGCGCTGCAGAACCCGCTGGCCTTCAGCAAGTGGCCCGACGCGGCGGGTGGTCGGCCGCGCTCGGCGACTGTGGTCATCACCAAGAAGGATGGCGGCAAGATCGGCAGCTGATCGCCGTCTGCCTACGTCCAAAAAAGGGCCCGCCGATTGGCGGGCCTTTTTAATGTCTTGATTCCTGCCCGAGGCAGTAGCGACACTAAGGCTACCCAGCTGGCGCGCCGGGCTCATCCCAATCCAGCTCACCCTCTACGCTGCTGCTGGGGCGCAGTTTGCCCTGCGCCAGCAGGTCCACCAGCGGCTGGCTCAAGGCTGCCACCGGTAAATCCTGATCGGCCAGATGCAAGCCTACCCAAGCGTTGCGACCATTGCGTTTGGCCACATAGAGACAGCGGTCCGCCAGTGCGACGAGCACCTCCCAGTCAAAGCGGGCCGGGTCATCCACCGCAAAAGGATAGAGTGCAAACCCCGTGGAACAGGTGCAACTCAACGTTCGTCCGTCCGGCAGGGTAATCACCATCCTGGCCACCGCCTGGCGCAAACGCTCCAGCACGATCTCCGCGTCCTGACGCAAGGTGTGGCGCATGATCAGCAGGAATTCTTCACCGCCCCAACGCACCACCATGTCGGACTCCCGCACCGTGGTCGTCAGCACACCTGCGATGCGCTGCAGGACCAGATCACCGGCGGCGTGACCATACTGGTCGTTGATGTGCTTGAAGTGATCGATATCCACCAGCACCAGCAGCAAATCCGCGCCATGGCCCAGACCATCTGCCCGACGGGCGTAATCGCGGTTGACCTCGGCGAGGTGGGTGGGCAGGGCTTGCCCGAGGAAGCGCCGGTTGCGCAGACCGGTCAGCGGATCGGTCAGACTTTGCTCCTGCAGGGCCTGATTGGCCTTGGCCAGCTCCGTGGTGCGCGTGGTGACCATCAGCTCCAGCTCACGGGTGCGTACCTGCAGCCGGTGCAAGCGCCAGCGCAGGGCCAGATAGACCAGCAACACCAGGGTCAAACCTGCCGCGCCCATGGCCAGACGGGTACGCCACCAGGGTGGTTCAATCTGGAAGGCGAGCGCGGTCACCGGACCCCATGCGCCCTCGCGGAAGCGGGCACGCACTTCCAGGCGATAACTGCCGGGCGACAAGGCGGTATAGCGCGACTCGCGGTTCATGGTGTCGCGCCAGGCCGTCTCCTGACCCAGCAGGCGCACTTCGTAATGCACACTGGCAGCGTCGAGAAAACTCATCGCGGCAAATTCAACCTCCAGCACATTGTGCCGGTGTGCCACCGTGACTTCGCGGCCATCAGCCTGCAAGCCGACCTGCCCCAGCCGGGCACTGAGCAAGGCGACTCGGGGTGGCGCGGGCTGGCCGGCAAAATGTGCGGGTACAAACTCGGCCAGGCCGCTGCGCGTCCCGAGCCAGATACGGCCATCCGCCTCCGCCAGCATGGCCATCGCGTTGAGTTCCTCGTCCAGCAGGCCATCTTCCAGCCCGAACCGGAACGCATGCGGCTCGCTCGCCTGGGGCGCGGCAAAGCGTGTCAGACCTGCGGTATGCCCCACCCACAGAGCCCCATCGGGCGTTTCACCCAGCAGGTAGATATCCCGCTCCGGCATCTTGGGCCCCGCGCCCACACGCAGGGCATCCCCGCAGCGGGCCGGCGATGGAAAGGTGCTGATACGCCCCGGCTGGTCGAGATAGGCCAGATAGAAGTGCCCGGACGCCGACTCGGCCAGATACAGGGTTTTGTTCGAGGCCAAACCATCCGTAGCGCGATAACGATGCCAGCGGCCTGCTTCGAGGCAAGCCAAGCCATCACTGCCGGTTGCCCACACACGGCCCTGGCGATCCTTGAGCAGATGGGCAATCCGCTCATCAATGGTTCCGCCTGGCACAGGCTCGCGCACAAACTGCCAGCTACCATTGCGGCGCACGCCCCGCAGCAGGCCCGCATGGTAGGTCCCGGCCCACACAACCCCGCCATCCGCAAGCAAACGCAAGACACGCTGGCCATCATCGGGCAGGGGGATGGCTTGCAGCTGCCGTCCATCCCAGCGCCACAAACCATAAGGCTTGCCACCGAACAGCACACTGCCGTCGTCCAGTGGCAGCAGGGCGCGTACCTGTTTATCAGTGGTGTCGGGGACGCGCTGCCAGGCGCGCGCGCGCGCCTGTATCAGACCGGTTTCGGTGCCTACGAGCAGCTGACCTTTTACGTCCCGCGCGACAGACCAGACGTTGGCAGGCAGGCCTTGTCGCGGTGTATGGGCCCGCCAGACACCCCGTCCCACCAGGCGGTGCAGCCCCAAGCTGCCCAACCAGAGATTCCCCTCCCGATCCACCAGGCTGGCCCGCACGAAATCCGTCGGCAAGCCTTGTGCAAGACCCCAGTGTTGCCAATGGTCCGCCTGCCAGCGACTCACCCCGGTTTCGGTCGGAAACCAGATTGCGCCATCCGCAGCGATCTGCATGCGGGCGAGATAGGTATCTGCACGAACGAGTTCAGGTACGACTTCAAACCGGGTGGCACCGGCAGGCCGGACATAATGGTGATGCGAGGTGCGCGCCCAGACCCGGCCGTCCGGTGCGGCCATAATCTGATCCAGCTCTTCACGGGTCTCCCCGAACAGCTCGGCATGGGCGGTTTCCCAACCCTTGCTTGCGTGCCAGCGCCAGAGTGCACGCGGCTTGGCAATCCACATGGTCTGTCCGTCCGGGTCCAGGCTCACGGCATGAAAGCGGCCCCCGGGTCCACCCGCCAGCAGACCGACGCCTGTGGCTGTCCCGACATAGATACCCTCACGGGTAGCCAGCCATAGCTGGCCCTCCGGGCCAAGGCCAATGTCTTCCACACCCAGTTTGTCGGGGTAGCCGGGCAAGGCGGCATCAAAGCGCTCGCCACGCCAGCGTGCCGGGCCCTTATCGGTACCGACCCAAAGCTGCCCCTGCGCATCCAGCCGCAGTGCGTTGATCAGCCGACCCGGCAGGCCATCCTGCTCACCAAAACGGCGGAAGCGGTGGCCATCAAAGCGGTAAAGCCCATCATCGGTCGCCGCCCAGACGAACCCGACCGGGTCCTGAGCCAGCAGATTGATGCGCAGGCTGCCCAAGCCCTCTTCGCGGCCATAGGTTCTGAACGTCCAGCGGCCTTCGGGGTCCTGCGTATCAAGTGGCTTGGCCAATACAGCGCTGCTGCACAGGAGCAGCAGCCAGCCCGCCCAAGCGAGCCAGCGGCAGATACGATCAGGGAACGGGTCAGCGCCGCGCAGCATCGGTGCTCTCCGGTGCGCGTATTGTCCAGGTAGCCTGATAGCGTGCCTCCAGTCGCTTGGCCGTGCCATCCTGGCGCATGTCATCGATCGCTTTTTGCAGCAGGCGGACCGTCTGCGCCGAGGTCTGCCGCGAGCACGCCAGGTAATAAGGTACATCCCGCGCCTTGAGGACGGGGCGGATGTTGTTGATGCCCTCATCCTGCGCAAAGCGCTGCGCCATGTGCACCTGGGCGAGCCAGAGGTCGAAACGGCCATTCGCGAGCTTGCGCGCGTTGTAGCCATCGCTCGGGGAGAGGTCGATCAGCTGGAAGCCATTCTCCTTGAGCCAGTAGGTACTGGCTGTTCCCGAAGCACTGCCCACACGGTAGCGCCGCGCATCCTCCAGGGACTGGATCGGGCCACGGAAATCGTCGCGCGCAAAGAAGGCCCATTCTGCGGTAGCAATCGGCCCCACCCACTGGAACTGGGCCTCACGTTCGGCCAGGCGTGCCAGCGAGTAGACACAGGTATCCCGGCCCGCCTTGGCAATGGCAACACTGCGCGCCCACGGCAACTGATGATGCCGAGCCTTGACGCCGGCGCGGCGGGTCATCTCGTCGAGCACCTCCACCGCCAAGCCGCTGACCTGCACGCCATCGCGGCTGAACTGCTGGAACGGTGGGTTATCGCCGGAATAGAAGGTCAGCTCGCTGGCGGTTGCCGGGAGGCTCAGAACCAGCATGATCAGGATGGCGAGGCGCATGGTTCATCATTCACCACCACGGCGGTGCTGGCAAGTCACCATGGTCTGCTGCTGGCGTCGCGATGGCGCGTTATCATGGCGACCTGTTTTTCCGATCAAACCACCCGAAAGCTGCACCATGACCGACACCCTCCTGATTGAAGACATCCAGATTGGCGACGGCGCCGAAGCGCAAGCCGGCCAGGAAGTCACTGTTCACTACACCGGCTGGCTCACCGATGGCAAAAAGTTCGACTCCAGCAAGGATCGCGGCATCCCCTTCTCGTTCCCGCTGGGCGCAGGCCATGTGATCAAGGGCTGGGATCAGGGCGTGGCCGGCATGAAAATCGGCGGCGTGCGCAAGCTGACGATTCCCGCCAGCCTGGGCTACGGCACCCGCGGTGCCGGCGGCGTGATTCCGCCGAACGCCACACTGGTGTTCGAAGTCGAGTTGCTCGGCCTCGAATAAGCACGCTGGGGCAGCCTCTCGGGCTGCCCTTGTTCATTCCACCGCCCACAATAAATCGAGGAGACGATCATGGCGGAAGAACTGAACGCAGCGGCAGCACCGGACTGGCTCAACGAGCTCAAGGTCCGCAACCTGCCCTGGCATACCCCGTTTGCCTGGCTACGCGCCGGCTGGGGTGACCTGCGTGCCATGCCACATGGCAGCCTGTTCTACGGGCTGGCCTTCGTGATCATGGGCTGGGCGCTGTACGCGATCATGGGCCGCGCACCTGAGCATGTGCTCACGCTCACGGCGGCCTTCTTGCTGATGGGTCCGTTCACCTGTCTGGGCCTCTACGAGATCAGCCGCCTGCACGAAAAGATCGACAAGGTGCGGCTCGCGCCCACCTTCACGGCTTTCCGCCACAATATCGCCGGAATCGGCTTCTTCTCTGCCCTGCTGGCGCTGCTGGTGGCCGGCTGGATGCGGGTTTCGGTGGTGGTATTTGCACTGTTCTTTACCGATAACGTGCCCGATCTCAAGCTCATGCTGTCGGTACGTTTCCTGACGGAAGAGAACTTGCTGTTCCTCGTTGTCTGGCTCGGCTCCGGCGCGCTGTTCGCCGCGCTGGCATTCGCGCTCTCGGTCGTCTCGATCCCGCTGATGCTGGACCGCGATGCCGACACCATCAGCGCCATGTTCGTGAGCCTGCGCGCCTGCGTTGCCAACCCCGCCTGCATGCTGGTGTGGGGCCTGTGCATCGTGGTGCTTGTGCTGGCAGGCTTTGCGCTGTTCGGGCTCGGCATCATCGTCACCGCACCACTGGTAGGTCACGCCACCTGGCACGCCTACCGCGCACTGGTCGTCTGAGCGCAGGCAGGGCACACTGCGCTCATCCGCCGCCCTGCCCTGCTCCCCATGCTCCGAATCGTTTTTCTCGACCGCGACAGTCTGCCCGTCCCGCTGCGTCAGCCTGATCTGCCCCACCAGTGGGTCAACTACTCAGCTACCACACCTGCCCAGTTGCTCGACCACTGCCGCGGTGCGGATGTCGTCGTCAGCAACAAAGTCGTGCTCAATGCCGACACGCTGGCTGCGCTGCCTGACCTGAAGCTGATTGCGGTTGCCGCCACCGGCGTCAACAACGTTGATCTGGCAGCCGCTAAGGCTCATGGCATCGCCGTCTGCAATATCCGTGGCTATGCCGAAACCACTGTGCCCGAACACGCATTGATGCTGATGCTGGCACTGATGCGCAATCTGCCCGCTTACCAGCACGATCTGGCTGCCGGCGCCTGGCAGCAATCGCCGCACTTCTGCCACTTTGGTGCCCCGATCCGTGATCTGCGTGGTCGTACGCTGCTGATTGTGGGCGCCGGCTCGCTGGGCCGCGGCACCGCCAGGCTGGCCGAAGCTTTCGGCATGCAGGTGCTGTTTGCCGAACACAAGGGTGCAACAAGCGTTCGGCCCGGCTATGTCGATTTTGGCGCAGGCCTGGCCGCTGCCGATATCGTCAGCATCCACTGCCCGCTCAATGACCGGACACGCGGGCTGATCGGTGCGGCCGAGCTGGCACACATGCGTCAGGGCACGGTGCTGATCAACACCGCACGTGGCGGGATCGTTGATGAAGCGGCCTTGCTGGCGGCGCTGCGCAGCGGCCATCTGGGTGGTGCCGGGTTTGATGTGCTGCTTGAGGAGCCACCGCGCCAGGGCAATGCGCTGCTGGATGTCCAGCTGCCCAATCTCATCATGACCCCGCATGTGGGCTGGGCCAGCTACGAGGCCATGAGCGCGCTGGCGGAACAGCTGGTCGGCAATATCGAGGCTTGGGCCCATGGCACACCCAGACATCTGGTCCAGCCTTCGCCGTGATCGTCAGGCGGCGTCCGGTCAGTGTGGCATTTCGGCTGCACTGCTCACGCTTTGTGCCACGTAAATTCAAGATTCCTAATATGCTTTCAAGCATACCTGAATGGTCTGTTGCCGGCCGACCCATTCCGGCAAGTCGGCCAAACCCAGCTATCCCCTGATGTAACCCTGTCGGATTGATGGTCTGTTTTGTTGTGCGTTAGCGCTTTACCGCGGGGAAGGTCCAGTTAAACCCATGGAGTTGTTCGCACAGGATGAGGCCGTCGCCGCACTCGAAACGAGTCTGGCCACGCTGACCGGCGAGGAGCGGCTGTCGGCACTGCTGCCACTGGCATGGCACCTGCGCCAGCGAGACTGCGAACGTGCCCTCAAGCTCGCGGACGAAGCGCACGGCCTGCTGGCTGCTGATCGCACCGAGTCCCGTCACACCATGGCACTGCGCGCCCGCCTGACCCTGCTGAAGGCCGAGATACGCGCGTTGTTTGCCGATCTGGGCGAAGCCGAGGAACTGGCAAAGGCCGCGCTGACCGCGTTCCAGCGCATTGACGATCCCATCGGTGCGGGAGACTGCCTGTGGCTGCAAGGCAGCATTGAAGTCGACCGTGGTAACCGGGCACAGGTCGAAGCGCTGCAAGCCGAGACACTGGCCGCCTATCGAGCCGGTGCTGACCCGATACGGGAACAAGCCTGCATCGCCCGCTCACTGGCCATGACGGCCTTTTCCGACCCCGACAAGGCGGCAGCCGGCATTACCAAGCATTTCCCCGACAAGCAGCACCATGATCCGGGCCTGCATGCGCTGGTGGCGATTGCCCGCGCCAATGTCGCGGGCCTGACCAACGACCCCGGTACCGCACTCAAGTACGATCTGGAGGCCTACCACGGCGCACTGGGCAGCGGTCAGCTCAGGCAGGCGCTGGTTTGTGCCTCCAATGTGGTCGAAGGCTTCGCCACACTGGGCGAGCTGGACACCGCCCTGCAGTGGAGCGAGCAATCGCTGGCGCTGGCACGACGGAGCCGCTGGCCAGGCAGTATCGGGGTATGCCTGATGCAGACCGGCGACGTACTGCGCCAGGTTGGCCGGCCCGAAGAAGCGCGCGAGCACCTGCTGGAAGGCCTGGCGGTGATGGCGGCACTGGCCGGCTCGCGCAATCAGGAACAGATACTCGGCCACCTTGGACAACTGGAACTCGACGACGGCAACGATACCGAGGCGATCGCGTGGTTCCAGCGTCTTGAAAACGGCCTCAGCGCACAACGCGAGCCCGATCTGCTGATGAAGGCCTTGCGTGGGCGGGCTACCTGCCTGTCTCGCCTGGGACGCTCGACAGAAGCACTGGACTGCGCCAACGCGGCACTGGATCTGGCGCGCGCGCATCGCAATGCCGACGGCCAGATCCGTTCGCTGATCGTACTGGCAGAAATCCACCACGATCCGGCGCTGCCACCACCACCCGGCATGAAAGCCGCGGCAGCCCCCCTGCATTTTCTGGAGCAGGCCCTGCAGCAGGCCGAATCCATCAGCGGCTATGCCGTTCCCGTCGAATTGTTCACACGGCTGGCCCAGGCCCATGCCGACAGCGGCGATTACCGTGCGGCCTACGAATGTGGTCAGGCCGCCCATGCCGCGCGTAACCGTACGCGCAGCGAAGAAGCCCAGCGGCGTGCTCTGGCCATGCAGATCCGCAACGAGGTGGACCGTGCCCGCGCCGATACCGAACACCACAAGCGCCTCGCCGGCACCTTGCAGGAAGCCAACGCCACCCTGGAAACCCTGGGCCGGATCGGACGGGAAATCACCGCAAGCCTCGATGCCAATGCGGTATTCGAAGCGCTCTACCGCCATGTCAACCGACTGCTTGATGCGGCTTCGTTTGCCATTTACCTGCTCGACGAACCCACCGGCATGCTCAGCGTGGCCTTCGGTGTGGACAACGGCCAGCCCCATCCCGCCTATCAGGTCTTGCTGACCAGCAAGACCTCGCTGGCAGCGCGCTGCGCCCGTGAACGGCGGGAGATCGTCATCGACCATAACGAGGACGATGTCGCCACCCGCACCATACCCGGCACGGTCGTTACCGAGAGCATGCTGTTCTCGCCGCTCGAAGCGGGCAAACGCCTGCTTGGGGTGATGACCATCCAGTCGGAACATCCTCACGCCTACAGCGAACGGGAATGCTCGATCTTCCGCACCCTCTGCGCCTATGGCGCCATCGCGCTGGACAATGCGGCCGCCTATGGCGCCATGGAAGCGGCACGCCGCCACGCCGCCGAGCAGGAGCAGGAACTACGGGTAGCCGCTGCCGCGTTTGAGTCGCAGGAAGGCATGATGATCAGCGACAGCCAGCGCGTCATCCTGCGAGTCAACAGTGCGTTCACCCGCATTACCGGTTACCCCGCCGATGCCGTGGTGGGCAAACTGCCCGACCTCTTCCGCTCTGCCAGACACGACAGCGAGTTTTACGACCAGATCATCCGCACCGTCATGACTGCCGGTAGCTGGCAAGGCGAGATCTGGATACGCCATGCGCGAGGGCACCCCTTCCCGCTCTGGCTGGTGGTCACAGCCGTGCGTGCTGCCGATGGCACCATCACCAACCTGGTCTATGCCCTGGTCGACATCACCGAACGCAAGCTAGCCGAGGATGAAATCCGCAGCCTCGCCTTCTACGATCCGCTCACCAACCTGCCCAATCGCCGCCTCCTGATGGACCGGTTGCGCCAGGCGCTGGCCCAGAGTGATCGCAATGGCCAGGAAGGCGCCCTGCTGTTTGTGGACCTCGATAACTTCAAGAAGCTCAACGACACGCGCGGCCACGATGTAGGCGACTTGCTGCTGCAGGAAGTCGCCAAACGCCTGAGCGCCCATCTGCGCGAGGGAGATACCGTCGCGCGGCTCGGTGGCGACGAGTTCGTGATCTTGCTCGAAGGCATCAGCGACGATGCACTGGAGGCCGCAGAGCGCGTGGAAGTGGTGGGCAAGAAAATTCTCGCCACACTCAATGAACCCTATGTCTTGCAAGGCAGCGCCCATCACAGCACCCCTAGCGTTGGTGTCTGCCTGTTCAGGGGCCAGGCCATTACGGTGGAGGAACTGCTCAAGCAGGCCGACCTTGCCATGTACCAGGCCAAGGCAGCCGGACGTAACACCGTGCGCTTTTTCGATCCGGCCATGCAGGCTGCCGTCAGTGCCCACGCTGCACTGGAAGCCGACTTGCGCCAGGCGCTGGATGACCAGCAGCTATCCCTGTTTTTCCAGCCACAGGTAGACCGGCAGGGCCTGATCGTGGGTGCCGAGGCACTGGTCCGCTGGCGTCACCCCGAACGCGGCATGGTCTCGCCAGCCGACTTCATTCCGCTGGCCGAGGAAACCGGCCTGATCCTGCCGTTAGGAGACTGGGTGCTCGATACGGCCTGCCGGCAGTTGGCCGCCTGGGCAGCCTGCCCGGCCAGCGCCCACCTCACCGTGGCCGTGAATATCAGCGCCCGCCAGTTTCACGATGCCGGCTTCTCCCAGCTGGTTCACGAGGCAGTGGCCCGTCACGGCATCCGCCCCGACCTGCTCAAGCTGGAACTCACGGAAAGCCTGCTGCTGAAAGACGTAGAGAGCGTGATCGCGAAGATGAACGCACTGCGCATGCTGGGCATCCGCTTCTCGCTCGACGATTTCGGCACCGGCTACTCGTCCCTGTCTTATCTCAAGCGCCTGCCACTTTCCCAACTCAAGATCGACCAGAGCTTCGTGCGCGATATTTTTGACGATACCAATGACATGGCCATCGTCCGTGCCGTCGTCACCCTGGGGCAGAGCATGGGGCTGGAAGTCATCGCCGAAGGCGTGGAGACCGAGCAGCAGTGGCGCTATCTGCAGGAAATCGGTTGCAACCGTTATCAGGGCTATCTGTTCGGCAAACCCGCGCCCGCCGCCTCACTCAGCGCACTGCTCGACCCAGCCCGCGCCGCCTGAATCAGCCTTGCGGCATGGCTTTGCACCCAGCGCCGGCAACCGGCATGGGGGGCGCATTGCGCAGCCCCACGAAAAACGTCTCCATCAGCCAATCAGCCTGTTCGGCCAGATCGAACTCGCGATGCTCCAGCCATTCGTGGATGCAACCGACCAGAAAGCTGTTCAACGCAAACGCGGCCAGACAAGTGTTCAGGTGCGGGGGTAGCTGACCCAGCTCCTGGGCCACGCGGAGCACGCTGGCCAATTGCGAGCGACAGTGCTCGCCACGCTGCTGCTCGGCGGCCATCACGTTCTGTACGGTGTCGTTGAGTTCAACGCGGAACATCATGATTTCAAACACGCGCTGGGTATGCGAATCGGAACCGACCTGACGCAGGATATTGGCGCCATCGTCACGCAAGCGCCCGAGCGGATCGGGGCCTGGTGCGGCAGCCAGCGTTTCCAGCATCGCTTGCATGGGTAGCGATACACGGTCGCACATTGCCGCGAACAGATCGCCCTTGTCCTTGAAGTGCCAGTAAACGGCGCCACGGGTCAGATTGGCCTCGCGGGCAATATCGTCTAGCGTGGTTTTGCCCACACCCTTGCGCAGGAACACGGCTTCCGCCGCATCCAGCAATTGTTCGCGCGTTTCCGCGGCTTGTTCTTTGGTTCGTCGTGCCATGGTGCGATTTTATATCTTTAAGCAACCGGTCCGCGAAACAACATGCCACAGCGGGTTCCGGCAGATTGCAGGGAAAAACCCTGACGTCGATACGGTTTACAAACATTCATGAATGTATTTAAAATCCGGGCCAACGTCAATCGATCCGGCCAGACGGTGCCGTCATACAGGGTCATCAGCCTGCACGGGCCGACCTGATCCACCATCGCACTGGCAGGTGTAACAAGCAGTTCCTATGCTGGTTGCTTACACCGCACGGGGCACGCCCGGATCGGACGCACTTTTTCTTATTTACTTTCCCAGCGAGGAAATCCATGCCCGCCCAAGGTCATACCCGCACTGCACTGCGCCTGACGCCCGTGCTTGTTCTTACAGCCCTGCTCGCCGCCTGCGGCAAGGGCCAGCCCGACGGCGGTCATGGTGGCATGCCGCCCGCCATGGTCACGTACCAGGTCGTCAAGGCCGGCGATGTCCCCGTCGATTTCGAATACCCCGGCCAGTCCGCCGGCTCGCGTGAAGTAGAGATCCGTGCCCGTGTCACGGGTATTGTCGACAAGCGTCTGTATGAAGAAGGCGCACGCGTGAAGGCGGGTACCTCGCTGTTCCGCATCGACCCCGCCACCTACGCGGCCGCGGCGGCTGCTGCCGATGCCAATGTGACCACCGCCGAAGCCCGCCTCAAGCAAGCCGAGCGCGATTACAACCGCGTCAAGCCGCTGATCGAAAGCAAGGCCATCAGCCAGCAGGAATTCGATAACGCTGCCTCCAACTTCGATATCGCCAAGGCGGCGCTCAAGGCCGCCCAGGCGCAGGCCCGTGCGACCAGCATCGACCTGGGTTACACCGATGTCCGCGCGCCCATCAGTGGCGTGGTTGGCCGTGCGCTCAAGGTGGAAGGCTCGCTGGCCAATGCCCAGGGCGACAGCCTGCTGGCCACGATGGCGCAGACCGATCCGATCGACGTGAACTTCGCTCTGTCCGAATCCGACCGCACCCGCGTGCAGGCCGAAGTTGCCAGCGGCGCGATCAAGCTGCCCGAAGGCGGCTACACGGTGAAGCTCAAGACGTCTGACGGTAACTGGCTCAAGCACACCGGCAAGCTCGACTTCAGCGACTACAAGGCCGACACGACGACGGGTACGTATTCCTCGCGCGCCCGTTTTGCCAACCCCGACAACACCCTCACACCCGGCCAGTTCGTCCGCGTCGTGCTCTCGGGCGCCACGCGCCCGAACAGCATCGCCGTGCCGCAACGCGCGGTGCTGGACGGCCCGCAAGGCAAGTTCGTCTACACCGTGGGCGCCGGCCAGGATGGCAAGCCGGCCGCCGTGCCGATGCCGGTCGTGGTGGGTGACTGGGTCCGCCTCGATGGCAAGGAGCCGAACGGCTGGCTGATCAAGCAGGGTCTCAAGGGTGGCGAGAAGGTCATCGTGGATGGCACCGCGCGCATCTTCTTCCCGTTTGCGCCGATTGTGCCGATGACGCCCGAAGAAGCCGCCAAGGCCGCCCAACAGCCGCCCGGTGGCGCCCCCGCCGCCAAGCACTAATACAGCCCGTCTCCCCCGGTGACCGGGGTTGGGGTAAGGAAGCGCCCGTTGCCGCATTGCACCGCGCCGCCTCACCTAGACCCGCTCGCTGAGAGAGAAGGAAAGAGACAAGGCTCATAAGGAATCCGCCTCCATGTTCTCCCGATTTTTTATCGACAGGCCCATCTTCGCCTTCGTGATCTCGATCTTCATCGTGATCGCGGGTCTGGCGGCGATGCGTATCCTGCCCATCGCGCAGTATCCCGAAATCTCGCCACCGGTCGTTCAGGTGCGCGCCTTCTACCCCGGTGCCTCGGCTGAAACCATTGCCGAAACCGTGGCGGCTCCGCTCGAAAACGCCATTACCGGCGTCGAGGGCATGATGTACGTAGCCTCGACCTCGACCTCGAACGGCGCGGTGGAAATCGCCGTCACCTTCGAAATCGGTACCGATGTCGACAAGGCTGCCCAGAACGTCAACAACCGCGTCAAGCAGGCCGATGCCAAGCTCCCCGAAGAAGTCCGCCGCCAGGGTGTGACCGTGGAGAAGGGTTCGTCCGCCTTCCTGCAGGTGCTGGCCTTCTACTCGCCGGACAACACGCATAGCGACATCTACATGTCCAACTATGTGACGCTGAACGTGCTCGACCGGATCAAGAAGATCCCCGGCACCACCAGCGTGCAGATCTTCGGCGCCAAGGACTACGCAATGCGCATCTGGCTCAAGCCCGATCGCATGGCGCAGCTCAAGGTCACCGTGCCCGAAGTGGCGGCTGCGATTGCCGAGCAGAACGCCCAGTTCGCACCGGGCAAGATCGGCCAGTCGCCCAACGGCGGCAATCAGGAAATGGTCTACACCATTACCGCCAAGGGTCGTCTGAGTTCGGCTGAAGAGTTCGAGAACATCATCGTCCGCAGCCAGTCCGACGGTGCCAAGCTGCGCCTCAAGGATATTGCCCGCGTCGAACTCGGCTCCAAGGACAACGACTTCAACGGTACCTATAACGGCAAGCCTGCCGTGCTGATGGGTATCTTCCTGCAGCCGGGCGCCAATGCGCTGGATGTGGCCACCGAGGTCAAGACCGCCATGACCGAAATGGCCGCCGACTTCCCCAAGGGCATGACCTACGCCGTGCCTTACGACACCACGCGTTTCGTGGAAGTGTCGATCAAGGAAGTGGTCAAGACCCTGGCCGAAGCCATGGTGCTGGTGTTCCTCGTCGTGTTCCTGTTCCTGCAGAACTGGCGCGCCACGCTGATCCCGACACTGGCCGTACCGGTGTCGCTGATCGGTACCTTCGCCGGTCTGCATCTGCTGGGTTACTCGATCAACACGCTGACCTTGTTCGGCATGGTGCTCGCCATCGGTATCGTGGTGGATGACGCCATCGTGGTGCTCGAAAACGTCGAACGGATCATGCACGAGCAGCATCTGCCCGCGCGTGAAGCAGCGCTGCAAGCCATGAAGGAAGTGACCGGCCCGGTCATCGCCATCGTGCTTGTACTGTGCGCCGTATTCGTCCCGATTGCCTTCCTGGGCGGTCTCACCGGTGAGCTGTACCGCCAGTTTGCGGTCACCATCTCCATCGCCGTGGTGCTCTCGGGCTTGGTTGCGCTGACCATGACCCCTGCCCTGTGCGTGCTGATGCTCAAGCGCGAACACAAGCAGACGGCCAAGTTCTTCCTCTGGTTCAACGACTGGTTCCACCGCATGACCGGCCGCTATGTCGGCGGTGTCACCTTCATGATGAAGCGTGGCCTGCTCGGCATCGTCCTGTTCGGCGGCATGATCGTGATGACGGCGGGTCTGTTCAAGATCACCCCCGGCTCGCTGGTACCCGATGAAGACCAAGGCTATTACATCGGCGCGGTGTTCCTGCCCGATGGCGCCTCGCTGCAACGGACCGACGCGGTGCTCAAGCAAGTGGTGGGCGCCATCCAGTCCAACCCGGCCAACGAGCACGTGATTGCCTTTGCCGGTCTGGATTTCATCGGCGGCGGCTTCAAGAACAACGCCGCCACGATCTTCGTTACCCAGAAGCATTGGGACGAGCGTACCCAGGACACCAAGGCGCTGGTCGGCGAGTTCTTCATGAAGACCGGTGGCATCAAGGAAGCGCTGGTACTGGCTTTCGCCCCGCCTGCCATCTTCGGCCTGGATAACACCGGTGGCTTTACCGTTTACCTGCAGAACAAGGGTGAAGGTGGCGCCAAGGCGCTGGCACCGGCAGTTGGCACCGTGATGGGCGCTGCCATGCAGAGCCCGGTGCTGGCCGGCGTACAGACGCTGTGGAAAGCCAACGCGCCGCAGCTGTATGTGGATGTGGACCGCGAACGTGCCAAGGCACTCGGTGTACCGCTCAACGACGCCTTCAACACGCTGTCGGGCACGCTGGGTACCTATTACGTGAACGACTTCAACAAGTACGGTCGTGCCTGGCAGGTGCTGATGAGTGCGGATTCGCAGTACCGCAAGCGTCCTGAAGACATCGGCAATATGTATGTGAAGAACCAGCACGGCCAGATGGTGCCGCTGTCGGCCTTCGCCAAGGTCGAGTACAGCACCGGCCCGGATACGGTAGATCGCTACAACAATCTGCCGGCCGTGAAGCTGCTGGGCAGCCCCAAGCCCGGTCACTCCTCGGGTGAAGCCATTGCCGCCTTCGAAGGTCTGGCAAAGTCCGTGCTGCCCAAGGACGTGAGCTTTGAATGGACAGGCGCTGCCTTCCAGGAAAAGAAGGTCACCAGTGCCTCTGCGCTCGCGCTGGTACTGGCTGCGGTGATGGTGTTCCTGATCCTGGCCGCACAGTACGAGAAGTGGTCGCTGCCGTTCTCGGTGCTGCTGGCCATGCCCTTCGGTATCTTCGGTGCGCTGCTGGCCGTATTCCTGCGGGGCTACAGCAATGACGTTTACTTCCAGATCGGTCTGGTCACGCTACTCGGCCTTGCGGCCAAGAACGCGATCCTGATCGTGGAATACGCCGTCATGAAGCACCACGAAGGCTATCCGCCAGCCGCCGCTGCCATCGAGGCCGCCCGTCTGCGCTTCCGCCCCATCATCATGACCTCGCTGGCCTTCATTCTTGGCGTACTGCCGCTGGCCATCAGCCATGGTGCCGGTGCCGGTGCGCGGACTTCGGTCGGTACCGGTGTGGTCGGCGGGATGATTGCCGCAACCTTCCTGGCCATCTTCTTTGTCCCGCTGTTCTACAAGCTGATCACCGACTGGCGCATCAAAACGCCGGCCGAAGAACTCGTGCCGCCGAGTGCCGAGAACAACTATGGCATCGTTGAAGGAGCACATCGCGATGAAAAGTAAGAACCTGCAACACAGCCTGCTCGCCGTGACCCTCGCGGCCGCGCTGGCCGGCTGCGCCACGGCCGTGCCGCCCGCGGTCGAACTGCCGCAGCACCGCAGCGAACAAGCTGCGGTTGAGCTCGACGCCTGGTGGACCAGCTTCAACGACCCGACGCTGACAGCACTGATCGATGAAGCCCTGGCCCACAACGCCGACGTGCAGACCGCCCTCACCGGGGTCGAGCAATCCAAGGCCACGCTGCGCGAAGCGCGCGTTGCCCTGCTGCCCGACGCCAGCCTGAGCCTCACATCGAGCCGCCAGAACCCTAGCAATGAGGTATCGCAGCCCGGCCAGGCCGGCGTAGGCAGCAACCATCGTGGCGGCATCGCCATCAGCTATGAGCTCGATCTGTGGGGCCGGGTCTGGAAAGCCAAGGACGCCGCCGCCGCCATGCTGCTGGCCAGCGAGTACGCCAAGGAAACCACGCGCGCTGCCGTGGCGGCCCAAACAGCCAAGAGCTACTTCGCCTTGCTCGCACTCGATGCCAACGAAGCCTTGCTGACGCAAACGCTGGCCACACGTGACGAATCGCTGGCGATTGCCAACGCGCGTTACAAGGTCGGTGCGATTGGCGACTACGAGCTCAAGCTCGCCGAAACCGAACGCGCCGCCGTAGCCGCCGCCCTGCCCAAGGCCCGCGCTGGCCGCGTGCAGGCCGAGGCCGCACTGGCCGTGTTGCTGGGCCGCAACCCCAAGGATGTGGTGGAAGGTCGTATCGAACGTGGCAACGGTCTGACCAAGCTGGCCGAGGCGCCGGAGATTCCGGTCGGCCTCTCGTCCGACCTGCTGCAACGCCGGCCCGACGTCAAGCGTGCCGAAGCCCAGTACGCCTACGCCGAAGCCCTGCTCGGTGAAGCCCGCCGCCGCTACTTCCCGAGCCTGTCGTTGACCGGCTTTGCCGGTGGCGAAAGCGCCTCGCTGAGCAACCTGCTCGACGCCCCGGCCCGTACCTGGAACATCGCTGCCAGCCTGCTGCAACCCATCGTGGGCATGGCACGCATCGATGCCCAGGTGGACGCCGCCAAGTCACGCAAGGAAGCCGCCGACATCGCCTATGCCCAGGCAGCCCGCGCAGCCTATGGCGATGCCCGCGCCGCACTGGCCGGCCATCGTGGCGCACGCGAGTCGCTGGCCGCCACGCAAGTCCGTGCCGAAGCGCAAAACCGCGTGAAGGTACTGACCGAGCAGCGCTACAAAGCCGGTGTCAGCAGCTATCTGGACTTGCTCAACGCCGAACGTGATCGTCTCGCCGCCGAGCGCGATCACGTCAGTGCGCTGCAAGACCGCGTGGATGCGCTAGTTACGGTGTACCAGGCACTCGGGGGTGGCTGGCCCGGCACCCGTGTTGCCAAGGCTGACTAAGCCACTGCAAGGCAAGATGAAAAGCCGCTGATTCGTCAGCGGCTTTTTGTTTTCTTGGCGGGCGGCGCATCCGGTAACAGGCGCTGGTAGCTGCCGTCCGCCTTCATGGCCATCAAGGCCTCATTGAATCTGGTCAGCAGCGCCGCCGAGCCGGGCGCATCACGCGGCGCAATCAGCGCCAGCTCGGTCGCCCCCACGGGTATGGCAGACCGCTCGAAGCGGTGCTCCATGCCGTTGATTGCGAACAATGTTCTGGCCAGCAAATCCATCAGGACGATGCCATCCGCGCGGCCAGCGCTGACCATGCGGATGCAGCTATGGATATCGTTCGGCCGTTCCAGCCGCAGCGTGCCCATGGCCACCGCTGCATCGACCTTGTCCTGCCCCACGGCTGCCCAACCGTTGGGCACACATAGCGCCTGCTTCTTGAGTGTGGTGGGCCGGTGCAGATCAAACTGCCGGCCGGGCAAGGTGAACAGATAGGACTGACTCTGGATGATGGGCGCCGAGTACAGGAACACCTTTTCACGCTCCGCCGTGCGGATATACGGAAACGTAGCCTGATACTTGCCTGCCAGCGTGGCGGCATAGCCCCGCTTCCAGGGCAGCACTTCAATCTGGCTGGCCTCCCCCATGCGTGCGAAAACCGCCTTGACTATCTGCACGGTCAAGCCACCACCGGGTTCAGCCTCATCGGCAAAGGGGGGGTAAGCCGTACCAGTTGCCAGCAATACCGGCGCCGCGGTCGCCAACACAGGGCAAAACAGACAGAGTGCAGCAAGATAAAGACGGGTAGAGAAGCAGGCGGGCATGCATCGTTCTAGCAAGTCGCGCCGCCCTGAACAAGCGCGCCATGTCATGGGGCCTGCAAAGCATCAGCAGCGCGTCATGGAAACCCGCAGCAACGCGACAACTATCTCGCGCGCGTGCACAGGTCCGGGCACACCAGGAAAAGGCCCCGGAGAACATGGCGCCGGGGCCTCGCGGGTTTGCTGGGGCCGGCCTACTCGCCGGCCACCGTCATCCGTTCAATCAGGATCGACCCCACGCGCTTGCTGCCCCGCGTTTCCACATCCGAACCGATGGCCACGATGGACTGGTACATCTCCTTGAGATTACCCGCGATGGTGATCTCCTCCACCGGCCAGGCAATCTGCCCGTTCTCGACCCAGAATCCGGCCGCGCCGCGCGAGTAGTCACCCGTAATACCGTTGACACCCTGCCCCAACAGCTCGGTCACGTACAGACCCGTACCCAGCCGCTGCAACATATCGGTCAGATCACCCGCCGTCGGGGTCACGATCAGATTGTGGTTGCCGCCCGCATTGCCCGTACTTTGCAAACCCAGCTTGCGTGCCGAGTAGCTACCCAGGAACCAGCCATTGAGCACCCCATCGGTAACGATATCGCGGCGTACACAGGCCACGCCCTCGGCATCGAAACTCGAACTGCCGAAACCGCGCGGTACGAACGGGTCTTCCACAATCTGCACCAGCGGCGAAAACACCGGCTTGCCCAGTGCATCGAGCAGGAAGCTCGCCTTGCGATACAGGCTGCCACCCGACGCCGCCGACACAAAGTGGCTGATCAGTCCTGTCGCCAGGCTGGCATCGAACAGGATCGGGTAGTCCCCCGTCTTTACACGCCGTGCATTCAGCCTCGCCACGGTACGCTCACCCGCACGACGGCCGATGCTGGCCGCATCCTCCAGATCTGCCGCGGCACGCGCCATGCTGTACCAGTAATCACGCTGCATGGCCTCGTCTTGCTGCGCAATCACTGTCGCCGCAATCGACTGACGCGAACTGCGGTTCACGCCCACAAAGCCGTGCGAGTTGGCATACACAGATTGCCCGATATGGGCCGACACACTGCCCCCCTCGGAGTTGCGGATACGCGCATCCACGGCCATGGCGGCAGACTCAGCCGTACGCGCCAACTCAATGGCCGCCTCTACCGGCAAATCCCAGGGGTGGTAAAGATCCAGATCGGGGAACGCCGTGGCCAAACGGGCCGGGTCCGCCAATCCCGAGGCACTGTCTTCCGCGGTATTGCGGGCAATCGCCAGCGCTGCACTAACCGTCTGCGCCAATGCCGCTGGCGAAAAGTCCGATGTCGACGCATGCCCCTTGCGCAGCCCCGAATACACGGTCAGCGCCACGCCCTTGTCGCGGTTGTATTCAATGGTTTCAACCTCGCCCAAGCGCACCGTCACACTCTGACCCACACTCTCGGATACATCCACCTCGGCACTGGTCGCCCCCTGCTTACGGGCCTCGGCCAGGATCGATTCGGCCAGCGCACTGAGTGCATCAGGGGCATGGGAAAAACCGGCATCGCGGGAAACGGTCACAGGCTTGTACTCGGCAAAGTAGATAAGCGGCGCAACAAACGCACCAGCAAAAAACCGCACGCCAAAGGGGCGGCGATTGGGGTCGTCCGTTATCATATCAGTCAACCTACAGACGGACGGACACCATGGCCCGCAAGCACCACCACGACGAGCCCGAAGACGATTTCATCGACACCGCCCCCGAGGCAGATTACGGCGATGAAGAAGAAGTCGACATCATCAGCAAATCGCAACTCAAGCGCGACTCGGAAGCCCTGCAGGCCCTGGGCGTGGCACTGATCGACGTTCCCACCAGTGCGCTGGCCAAACTCGACCTGCCCGAAGAACTGGTCTCCGCGATCAAGCTCGCGCAAAAAATCACCAGCAACAGCGCCATCAAACGCCAGCGCCAATACATCGGCAAGCTGATGCGCCAAATCGACCCGGCACCGATCCAGGCCCTGTTGGCAGACCTGCGTGGCGACAACGATCGCAAGACCGCTTGGCTACATCAGGTCGAACGTACCCGAGACGAACTCCTGGCCGACGACAAAGGCGTCGCCGAACTGATCAACACCTTCCCCCACATCGATATCCAGCAGCTACGCCAGCTGGTCCGCAACGCCCGTGCCGAGCGTGCAGCCCAGAAACCACCCAAGCACTATCGCGCCCTGTTCCAGTTCATCAAAACGCTGTACCCCGAACCCAGTCTGGTGCCAGAAAGCGAAGCTGCCGATGAAGAAGCGGATGAGGACAAGGCATGACCACCACGCTGCGTATCGGCCTTGTCTCCGTGAGTGATCGCGCCAGCCAGGGCATCTACGAAGACAAAGGCCTGCCAAGCCTGCGCGACTGGCTCGCTAGCGCAATCAGCACCCCGTATGAACTGATCGAGCGGCTTATCCCTGACGAGCAGGCGCAAATCGAAACCACCCTCAAAACCTTGGTCGATGACGAGGGCTGCGGCCTCGTCCTCACCACCGGAGGCACCGGCCCAGCCCCCCGCGACGTCACCCCCGACGCCACCTTGGCCATTGCCGACCGAGACATGCCCGGCTTCGGTGAACAAATGCGCCAGATCAGCCTGCGCTTCGTCCCCACCGCCATCCTCTCCCGCCAAGTCGGCGTCATCCGCAAACAAAGCCTGATCCTCAATCTCCCGGGCCAACCCAAAGCCATCCGCGAAACCCTGGAAGGTCTCAAGGACAGCGGAGGCAATCTCATCGTCCCCGGCATCTTCGCCGCCGTCCCCTATTGCTTGGACCTCATCGGCGCAGCGCATCTCGACACACACGAACAAGTCATCAAAGCCTTCCGCCCGAAGCGCTAAATAAGTCCGTTGAATACCCAAGACTTCACCCATTTGGGCTATGACAAGCGACAGCTCACCGCGCTACGCTTGCAAGCACATCATGCCCACAGCACTCCACGCATGCCGCGACGCTTTCCCCCACCCCATTAGGATGCCTAACATGCAACAGAAAGGCGCACGCCAAGGCCACACAAGGGGAAGTCGTCTGTATGAGGGTCATGTTAGGCATCACGGCGACGTGATTGATCACGTCAATTAGGATGTCTACTTAACGTTAGGGCCCTACATGGCAACATCAACGCTTCCCTCAGAGGAACAAAGAATTGCTCTGTGCGACTTGATGCATAACGCATTTGTCGAGCTGAGATATCTTGAAGGTGATCAAGCTCATGATCTGGCTTATGCATTTCACAATCTTCCCAAAGAAATATATGGATGGGGAAGCTGGAGTAGTGAGGGGTTAATTGCCAGATTGCGGTATTACCAAACTAAGCATCAGGGAAATATAGGGTTTAACTATGTCGAAGCTGCAGAAAAAATCTTCACGCCCGGCCCCTAACCTTTCGGTCAACGTGACAGCCCAAAGCTGCGCTTTGGGTTCCCTCCGCTGCTTCGCAGCTCCGGCTGCACGTTACCTCCAACGTTAGACAAGCCATGCCAATCTGCAGCTACTGCGACCAAGACAAAGCAGCCACTCGGGAACACATAATTCCAAGTTGGTATTACCAGCATGACCCTAGCCCGGACGATGTTGGTTTCATGGAGAGGGCTAAGGGAAAAATTGTTAAAACGGAACTCGTCATAAGAGACGTTTGTGGTGATTGCAACAATGGTTCGCTATCCGAACTTGACGCTTATGGCAAGGAGCTATTCCTTTCACATCTAGCCCGATACGTCTTCAAAGACTCGAGCGAATCTCTTTGTTATGATTATGAAAGACTTGTCAGGTGGCTTCTAAAGATTTCGTATAACTCCGCCAGAGCGCACGATAGCGACACAGAAATTCTCGCGCAGTACAAGAAAATTATACTGGGCGAGCAGGCCCTTCCTGCGAGCGTGATTCTGCGACTAAGAACAATAGCTCCCGCTACACACGGCGTGTATGCCGTATTTCCAGCAAACAAAGACTCTGTAATCGCGGATCGTCCTGCATGGTTCCGGGTGGGAGTTTTTCGCGTCAAAAAATTTGACAGCATGTACTGGGCGTTTCGCCATATAACAATCAATTCATACAGCTTTCTTCTGTACGTTCCAGATCTTTCTTCTTCGCATGCATCATCAGAGGCAGACTCGCTAATGAGTGCAGTAGCGGCAGAGAACGACGGCTCGATTCTCATCAACTCGACAGGGAGGCTCGTCGTTCCAGAGCCAAGAATCGATTCTATTAGCTTCAACATGAATCACATAGGTCAATTTCCGATCACTTACAAAGTTGTCGAAAGCAATGTAATAAAAACAGCATTGGATAACCAATTCGGACTCGTCAATTATTGGATCGACCGAAAGGACATTGAAGAGCAGAACATTTCCAACGCGCTAGCGTTCCTAAATGATCTGACTTCCTCTAGGGAAGTCTGCATGGGCCTAAAGGAAAGGCTCGAATTATCGGTACACGGTTACAATGATGACTCAAGAGAAATATATGAGATTCCGGAGGTCATAGCATTTTTGAGAGCTTTGAATGAAGCTTGGCCCTATTGGATGCTCTTTCAGCACCCAGAGTTCACGTGGTTACAGGTCATGGCTGTTTGCCTTTGCAGCCCAACCCGGACTAAAGATGGCAAAGTTGCTTTTGATCATGAAGAGATGTCCGAGCTTATGACAAAGTGGTTCTGCTCACTGAACGAACTTTGCCACAAGTTTGCAATAAGCCTGACCGTGAACAAAAGAGTTTCCGCGCAAGCTCAAAGTATTCTTACAAAAGGGCTTGTCTAACAATTCATTCAAGCCGACGCCGCTTCGCGGCGCAGCTTAATTCAGACGTTAGAGCGCTCGCATGCCAACCGAAGTCATCACTGAATTCACGCTAGTTGGTCAGCGACCTGGCGAGGCTGAATTCCCAGTTCATCTGACGATCACGAAGCCAATTCCTAGTGAGAAAATGTCTCCGGCTTGGGAATGCTCCATTTCCGCCGCCCAGCTCTGGGAAACACCTTTTACAATTTACGGTGAAGATTCATTTCAAGCACTTTGCTTAGCGTGCAGACATTCTGTTCAAATTCTTGATTCATTCACTGCTCATCGCGGCACACTCAAATATCCAAGCGGCGAATCGTTCGAGGCTGGCGTTTTCGGGTTTAAATTGCTGGGTGGCAATGCACCATGACACAGCGCTCTAACCTTTCGGTCAACGTGACGGCCCAAAGCTGCGCTTTGGGTTCCCTCCACGCCTGCGGCGTTCCGGCCGCACGTTACCTCCAACGTTAGGAATTACCGATGTCTCTCGCCTCGCAACCAGATGACGATGACAAAGACGATGCTCCTGATTCAAAGGCACTCCCTTTAGTTTTGCCTAGGTCATACAAGTGGCTACTCACAGTTATGTCGCTTAGCTTGGCTTGCTTTGTCCTCAGTTTAATAATTAGTGCCAAATCCTCACCAGAAGCACTGTCGGCACTATCTGGAATAAGTCCGGCTAGCCTATTAATATTCTCACTTGGCACCCTTATATTTGCCTGGACGCCATGGGAAGAAATTGGTTTGTCCATTACAAAAGTCGGCCCCATTGAATTTCAAAGAATTATTAACAAGCAAAGTACTGAGCACGCCCAAGAGATTGCTGACCTTGGCAGCAGAATAGAGGCGCTAGAAAACCACATTCATAAAAACAATGCAGGCGCCATTATTCAGGAGGTTTTTCTTGCTCCCAGCGTAAGTGATTTACTATTAAAATTTCTTTCGAGCAACTCTCACAAGGCGTTTTCACCCCAGAGAATTCGGTATCTCAGCAGTTTCAATTCTGAATTTTCGCCACTCACTCAATACGAAACTCCCGTAATTCGAAGAACCCTACAGAAACTCGTAGCCAGTGGGAATGTAACCACCACTGTAAGTCGAGATGGAAATACGCTTTATAAAATGAAAAATTCCTAACCTTTCAGTCAACCTGACCGCCCAAAGCTACGCTTTGGGTTCCCTCCATGCCTCCGGCATTCCGGCGGCAGGTTACTTCCAACGTTAGGTGCTTCCAAATTGAAGCTCTTTGCTCTGAAAATTATTGTTGCCCTATTAGTTATCTTTAGCCTTGTAATCACAGCGGGCCTCACCGGTATCACATTTGCCATCTGGCCAACATCTATCAGTGACCACGAACTAGAAATTTCGACAGTCACGATTGATAAGTTGAAAAAACTGCGACTTGAGCGAAAGTTCGATGCTGATCAAGCTAAATTCTATTTCGGAGCCCCAAATGAATTAGCTCGTGCTGCAGCCCAATCTTCGGTTGATGCAGTTATTGATATCTTGTTACAAACTTTGCCAAGCAATCCGAGACGTGCCCTAGTACTCCAAACCTTTAAATCGGCGCTCGCAAACTTCCACTCAGCAGAGTCAGAGGAACGTGACCGGTTGTTGCAGTACTTTGAGCAAATCATGATCATTGTGGGCATAGAAAATTCAGGTGAGCTGTTTAATGTATGGCGCTATGGCTTTCCATATGGCTGGTTCCTACGCACCTAACCTTTCAGTCAACCTGACTGCCCAAAGCTTCGCTTTGGGTTCCCTCCGTTGCTGCGCAACTCCGGCAGCAGGTTACTTCCAACGTTAGAAATTGCCGATCACCGACGCATGCAGACCTTGCAAATGATTACCGACACTCGCTCTGGGCTTGTTCAGATCAGTGAGATTGGGCTTAAGCTAGACATACCCTTGCTACGTGA